>PWMO01000149.1 GCA_003558175.1 Spirochaetaceae bacterium | reverse complement strand
CGGTGGCACCAGAGCGGAGCCGTTGGCGAAGCTGGGTAACTGGTCCGTCTAACCGCGGCGCGGCGCAGGCACCAGCCTACTCGCGCCAGGGGAATATCATGCCCTTCAGCGTGCGCTTGCCGACCCGTTCGCGTTCTTCAGCGAGCAGTTGATCCCACGGCAGTCTGCGGCGCGGGGCAGCGGGGTGCTTTTCAAGGTAGTCATACTTGAGAAGGCGCAGTTTGAAGGCGGTGTTGAGCCAGATCAGAACGCCCATAGGACCCGGCAACAGCAACGCGGTGAATACGCTCAGCATCATGATGCCGACGCTGCCCAGCGCGAGACCGAGGGTAAAAGCGCCGTTGTCGAACAGCAGAATGAAGCATTTCTTCAGTACTTTGGGCACGCGATCGCCGAGCTGCGCACGAACCGGGAAGAAGTACTGGCTGGCCATCAGCCAGAGGACACTGCCCCAGAACAGAAGCGCAACCGCGGCCGCCGCCGGCAGTGCGTCCATGGTTGCGTATACCGGAAGCGCTACCGAAAGGAGCAGGGCGTGCAGCAGGAAGATCCCGCCGAGCGCCAGCGATGGGCGCCACACTTCGCGCAGGTAGTGCGGCAGGTCTTCCCAACCTGGTGAGCGGTACATCACGATGTCACGGGCTACCATCGAGATGCAGCCGGTATAGACAAACAGCAACAGAACCCCCGCGACAAAGGTCATCAAGCCGGCGAACGGCGACACCGAGTGCAGCGATGACGGGCCCAGCGTCGGCAGTGCAAGTACCACAATGAATCCAAGGTTGGCCAGGATTGCAGGAATGAAGTTGTCCCAGAAATCGAAAAACGCCTTCTTGACACAAAACAGAAACATACAGGCCTCACTCGGTCAGGTGCTTGGTGGTTGTTCGCCGGGGATAGTGCAGAGCCACATTCCGACTATACCGAAGCTGTCCGATCGGTGCTATAGTTGACAGCAGGGTGGCGCGAATGTATGTTTCACTCGGCATGTCTCAGAGTGACGCCGTTCACATTTTTCATGTCGTCAGGCGCGACGGATCCGAGCTCTTCCTGCACCCGTTTACCGGGGATGAGTCAACCCTTACGATGCTTGAACAGCAGCCGGTCGAGGGCCTCTACGGGGCGGAGCCGGAGGTATCGACGCTTACCGGGTTGCGTGACGATCTGTACCGCATCGCCGAGCGGTCGATTCGCCGCTGGGATGCCGAGGCGCGGTTTGTGCCCCGGTTCCTGCTGAGTGCCGCGGTTTTTGTCGTGGCGTTTCTGTTCTTCTCGCTGGTCGTGCGTGACCCGCTGCCGGTGCTGGACGAACTGCTGATTGCGTTCGGTCTGGCCGCCGCGCTCTACACCGTGCTGCGCCGGCGCGGGCGGCTCAGTGAACCGGTTGAGCGCAAACGTATCGCGGTGCAGAAGCAGATCGACGCGATCATGTTCACCGAATCGGATGTCGTGAGTCGGTTCGAGAATCAGCTGCATCTGCACGAGGCAATGGATGACCCCGTGCGGGCCCTGCGTGACCAGCGAGAGCCGGCTTTCAGAGACGAGGACCTGGAGTTGATTGCCGAAGCGGCCGGGTACCTGGCGATGCGCTATCGAAGCCTGAGTGTGCGGCGCCGGGGACGGCATCTGCTGCGCAGCGATCACGTCAATTCTGAACGTATTCGCAAGTGGGCGGACTCTCACGGGATCGATCTCCGGCTCTTCACCTTCTACCTGCGCCTGCGACGTGCCGTTGAATCGGCCGCCGCACACTTGCGAAGCCGCTGACCAGGAACGCGGTCGAACCGCATGCTGCATGCGGTGATCTCAACTACTCGCTGTGATTGTCTGATTGATTTGTGACTCGCTTTGCATCGTGAGTGGCTGTCGCTGCCTATTCAGCGACCGAATCTTCGTCCTCGCCAAAACGGATTGCATCCAGCCGACGCTGCAGGGCCAGCAGCCGCCGGGCGGTCTCGCGCGTTTCCTGCGCCGGCTGAAACCTGGGGCTGAGCTCCAGTGCCCGGTCGGCGAGGGTGACCGTTGCCTCATACTCGCCCGCGGCAAAGGCTACCAGGCTGTCAAGATAGTACTCTTCGGCTCGCTGTTGCAGATCGGCGCGCCCGCGGTCGCCCAGATTGAGAGCCGCCAGAATAGTAAAGCGGTCGAGGCGGTCGGTCTGCGTGGTCATGTCCAGCGTGTAATTGACGTGAAATCTGAGCTCTGCCAGGTCGAGCCGGCCTCCCAGTGTCAGGCGCGGGTTTCCCCCTCGTAGCAGAAACCCGGACTGAGCGGCAAAAAAGTCGGTTATCTGCACCGACATTCCTCCCGCATAGCCCAGTGACTCAGGAGGATCGTCGGTGAACGGCATGATGGGCATGGTGAGATCGAAGGCCAGCAGCACAGGGTTCAGCGGTGCGTACGCGACGCCGCCGACGATGCTTGACGGTAGCGGCTCGTCAAGAACCGGTGGCCCGATATTGCGTGCCGTCAGCCCAAGCGAGAAGTTCTTGGTACGTGACGGGTAGAACTTGAGCAGGTTAAAACGCGTCAGAAGGCCAAAGTCGGCCATGACGCCGAAGGCCGACTGCCCGGGCGCGATCGACGCTGGAATATTCCGGTGTGCCACTTTGAGCGTAGTGCCGGCCGAAATGCCGTGGAAGTTGAAGCTGTTGAAGAAATTATACGAAACGTTCACTCCGGCTACCGTTTCTGTATAGCGTACCGCGTTCTGTTGCACCCCGATGATGTCGTATTCGGTGAACGGAACATGCAGAAACTTGCCCCCTGCGGCGAGCCCCAGGTCCCCGTAGCGTACCGTGTAGACAATGGACTCCATGTTGGTGTCGGCAATCAGGTTGGCATGCATCAGCGAAAGTTCAGTGTAGTTGAGGCGGGAGCTGGCCGCCGGATTGGCGTCGAAGAAGCTTGCATCTCTTGCAACCGCGGTATAGGCTGTTCCCATGGCCTCGTACTCACCGCCCATGGGGATTACAAGCGTCGGAAACACCGTCAGGCCGGTGTTCTGCAAGCGGGTGGAGTCAAGACCGTCGCTGATGCCCCAGATGATGTCATCCAGGCTGAACGCTGCGGAGGACAGGGGGAAAAAAAACAGTGCTGCGACGACGACCAGAATCGTTTTCATTACATTACTACCATAATAGAATACCGCATTTTTCGGTCCTGTTCCATTCATGATCGACATTTTACGATCGACGTTTATATGTCGATATGTGATATAGTTAACAAGGGGGGAGTCTCTGGAGCGGCAGCACACTTTTTCACATGTTCTTCGGCTCATCACAGCGGTGATGGTGATGGCCGTCGCTGCCGCACCGCTGTATGCTGCCGGGCAGCGCGAAGACCCGGTGCAGACCGCACGTGAACTGATTGCCGAGGGCCAGACGAATGAGGCAATCATGCTGCTTCAGGATACCATCCGCCGTAGTCCGAACCGGATTGAAGAGGCTGAGCGGCTACTATCGCAAGTGCGCCGGATCCGTTCGGAGTACAACGACCTGCTGGAACAGCTGATCGAGCATCTGAACCGCAACCCTGAAGACATCGTGACAACTTTGGAGATTATAGATCGGATGGAAACGCTCGAGCAGGCGCCGAACCAGCGCATCGCCGAGCAGGTTACGCTGGCACGAGTCATTGCACAACTGGCGTACGACCGCAGCATGGCCGATCAGATCATGGCGGATGCGGCCGAGTTCATTGCTCAGCAGCGCTACGATGCAGCGGTTGAACGGTACCTCTCAGGCTTTTCGCTGCAGCGTGACGCTTTTGAACGCCGCGAGTACCCGTCGGTCTTTGTGTCGGCGGTGGACGGCGCTGCCGATCGAGTGCGGCTCGAAGCGGCCGCCTTTAATGATCGGTTGCCGCGCAAGCAGCGCGTATACAGTGGCTTTGTAGACGCCGTTCAGACTGCCGCCGATTCCGGTTTCGAGACCGACGTCGAGGAGGCGATAAGCCAGGCGCTGGAGGAGTATTCTGCGCTTATCGAAGCGGGGGTAGAATCCGAGCAAACGACCGAAGAAGCGGGTGAAATCATTCGCGGCTATCGTGAAACGGTGCCCGGGCTCTTCCCTGAAGACCCGGTCGATTGGCACCTTGTCCTGCTGGAACGGTTTGTCTTCGGCGATCCCGGCGACGAGCGTGACGGAATCCTGGGGGCCATGCGCCTGATGCGCCTGAGGCAGAAGGAAGAACTGAGCATCGCGTTTGACACCGGGCGCGCCAATCTTCTGGCTTCCGCTGAGCAGCATTACGCTGAACGGCAATGGGAAGAAGCGTTGCGCATTTTTGAGAACGTCCGGCTATTGTCGGATTATGCGCTGCAGTTGACTATTGCCGAGAGTGGTGCGGAGCACGAAGCGCTCGAGCTGATTGTCGCGATGGACGTGTTAAGCGAAGAGGCGTATCCCCTCTACCTGCTCCATCACGCGGGCTATCACGTCGGCACTTCTCTTGGAGGTTTCAGTGCAGGATTGCGCGAAGTTGACAGCGCGATGCGACTGCCTCAAGAAAGCGCGGCGGACCTTGCCGCGCGGCGAGAACTGCTCGCGGATGCGGTTGAAGTGCTCGATGAAGAACTGGAGCTCTGGCGCACGGTGCGTTCCGGATATCAACTTGATGATGAGAGACTGCCTGAGGCGGCCGCTCAGATGATCGTCCGGACGGATGAACGGCTTGACGGATCGCACGCGGAGGCGCGTTCGGTCGAAACCGACACCGTGAGACGGTACGGACGGGTACGCCTTGACCTCGTTACCGACGGCTATGAACGCAACAGAGATATCTACCGCAGTGCAGCGGAACGAATCGAGGGCGTTGAGGTAGAATCAGATGACGCTGACGACGAGGCGGTTACCGTTGTGTACCGGTTCCCGCGCCAGGCGCGGGAAGATCTACTGGAAGCAGACGCTGAACTGGCAACGATTCTCGAAGATGCGAGCGAGTTAGTCGAATACCTTGAATCGGAAACACAGTATGTGCGCGCGGACCAGATCGTAAGCTCGATTACGGCCGATGCGCGATCCCTCATGGAACGGATGCAATCACTGCGCAGTGATATAGCCGCGGCGACCAGCGAGGCGGAAGACCGCATCGCGCGCTCAATTGAGTTGCGGCAGCGAGGTGAGCAGCTGGCGCAGCAGACCGAGCAGGCGCTTGCAGCACTGAACGTATCAAGGGCACGTGAACTGTGGGAACAGGTGCGTGAGAGTTTCTTCGAGTCGCTCGAGTTCCAGCAGGATCCGCAGTTTCGCCGGCAGGCCGACGAGCGCATCGTGGCGTTGGGCATGCGGCTGCAGGAAGCCGAAAACGAGCTGATCGTACAGCGAGTGCGTGAACTGATAGGAGAAGCCGACCGACTGTACCGGCTGGAAGACTACCGGGGTGCGCGCGCCGTCCTCGGTGAAGCGCGCGACACCTGGGAACGGACCAACGTCGATCCAAACCCCGAGATCGAGCGTCTTGACCGCTTTGTGACCGCCGCTCTTACAATGGAAAACCGTCGAACGCTTGTAGCAACTGAGCCGCTCTATCCGGTCTTGAGCAACTATCTGAACCTGGCTCAGAACGATTACGACCGCGCCCAGGATGTCATTCGTGCGAACGGTCTGGAAGCCGCGCGGCCGCTGCTTGCCCGCGCCGAGCAGAATCTGGAGAACGTGACGGCTGTCCGTCCGTACAACTGGGAAGCGCGGCTGTTGCGGCTTGAGATCCTGCGGGTGGTAGAGTCGGACAATTTTGATGCGCTGTTTGAGACTCGGGTCGAGGAAGCGTGGGGCCTGCGCAATCAGGATCCCGCCGAGGCGTTGGTCGATCTGCAGGCGTTACGCGAGATCAACCCGAACTACCCGAACCTGAGGTCACGCATCGAGCAACTGGAGATTCAGCTGGGAATCCGTCCCGATCCCATTTCCCAGGCGCAGATAGCCCGGTCCAACCGGCTGGTGCAACAGGCGCAGAATCTGGCTGCCGGCGGGGGAGTTGCGCAAGCGCGTGCCGCGATCACGGCGCTTGAAGAGGCGATAACGTTGAATCCGGATAACAACCAGGCCAAGGTGCTCCTCGACACTCTGCGTATCGGAACCGGTGGACAGGCGGCGGTGGCACTCTCTTCGGAAGACGAGCAGCAGTTCCGGCGTGCCGAGAATCTCTTTGTAGAAGGAAACGTTGCTCAGGCCTTCGCTGTTGTCGAACGGCTGCTGCAGGATGAGTCGAATCGGCTCTATCCACCACTGCTCAACTTGCGGCAGCGCATTGCGGCGCGGCTGGGCATATGAGGGTGGAGAAGAGAATGGTGAGCCGATTCAGTCCGACCGGACGTTGTGGAACGGTCAAATGGCTCGCTCTGGTTGCGTTGCTTTTGCTGGCGCCGGTGCCGATCGCCCGTGTACACGCGCAGGAGCTATCGCTGGTCAACCAGGGACTCTTTTTCGAGCAACCGCGCTTTCTCGAACCGGAATCGGCTTACTTCCCGCGCGCCGTGTCGGACGGCCGGACAATGGCCGTTGTCTACCAGGAAGTTGAGCGACTGCAGAACAACGAAGGGGTGGTCCACATCTCCGTGGCGGTCAGCGACGACGGGCGCAGCTGGGACCGGAATCGTCGCGTGCTGGGACCGATCCGCTTTCGCCGTGAAGCGCCGCCGGACGTCTTTTCGGCGGTAATGACCGCGCGCGGTGACATTTTCATTGTTCTTGCTGAATCACCGTCACAGACGAGAGTGTTGCGTTCCACCAACCGCGGCAGGAGTTTCAGCACCGTAGCTACCCTGGCAACCGAGGTCACCAGCGTATCGCCGCGGCTTTCGCTGCGCGAGGACGGCGGACTGCTGCTGTTTGTCAACCAGAACATCGGTGCTACCCAGACGGTGCTCTACTCCTATTCAGACAGCGGCGCGCAGTGGAGCGATTTTCAGACACTGGAAGACGACGAAGAAATCGGTTTCAGTTTTCTGCCGACGCATGCTTCCGCAAACGGGCGGGAATACGTGGTGTTTCAGAGCATCAATCCGCTGCGCGCAGTTACCTACCAGCTGCACAGTAAGTACAGCGACGACGGCGGTCGGAGCTGGAGTCCCGCGCGGCAGGTGACTGATTCTGTCGCTCCCTGGGAAGGTGGCGACGCGTTGAGCTACGACAACCAGCGGCCGCATTTGCGCGCGGTCAACAACAGACTGCTTCTGGCGTGGGAGCGCGCCTCGGAACAGGGCTGGACGAGGGTGTACCTCAGCGAGCTTGATCGGCAGGGCGGCCGGACCGGGCAAATGGAGAACGTCACGCCCGACTTTCGCGAAGCCAGCTATCCGCGCATCGTGCGATTTGAGGGGCAAACCTATATCCTGTGGTTTACCAATCCGTTCGGCGACTCACGCGTCTATATTGCGGGGTTTGAGCGGGGCATCTGGCGGTCCAGAAATCTCAGCCCCGGACCCGGTTCATCAGCGTTCGGCACGGCAGTGGTGAACCGGGATCGGCTGCACCTGTTCTGGCAACAGCAGCGCGATGCGCGCCGTGTCGCGCTGGTCTACATGGAGCCGGACCAGCGCGCAGCGCCGCCCTCCGTCTTCCCGGAAAACTTTGTGCTGGGTCGCAGGTCGAACGCCGAGGTGGCCCGGTTTCGCTGGACTCCTGCGCCCGACCCGTCGGGCATTGTGGGCTACAACTACGTCTGGTCGCGCACTCCCGACGCTCCGGTGCCGCGTCGGATGGAGCTGAGCGACGATACCCGCTCGGCGGCGCTGCCTGCCGACGAAGACGGCCGCTGGTACTTCAGGATAGCCGCCGTGGACCGCGCCGGTAACTGGTCCGAACCGACAACGACGGTTTTCGAGCGCGACCGAACGCCGCCTGGAAGGGTAACGTTCGAACCGCCTCCAACGGACGATGCCGGGTTCCTTGTCTCCAACACGTTTACCGTACGCTGGCAGCCGCCGGACGATGAAGACGTCGCCGGATACACGGTAAGTCTACAGCGGCTTGGACCGCAGGGTATGGAAGCAGAACCACAAACCGTCGCACTGCGTGAACCACCTCCAACCATTCAGACGCGGGACAGCGCCATATCGCGGCGCAATATCGACAACGGACTCTACGCGTTGTCGGTGGCCGCCATTGACGAGGTGGGCAACGTCGGTGAGCCGGAGACCATTTTCCTGCGGCTCAACCGGTATATACCGGTAACCGAGGTACACAACCTGGCCGCGCGCCGGGATCGGCTCGGTCGGTATACGGTGGATATTGCCGGCCGTGGGTTCACCGCGCAGGGGACGGTCGAGCGAATCATCGTGGACCGCGACGGGGCCGAACCGTATGACTACGTGTTCGAGCGACAGGACGGCGCCTTTACCGTTGAAGGAGACCGTGCAATCTCCAACCTGGTCATCGATCTGATCCGCAGCGGCGAGTATCGCTTCGGTATCGATCACCCGCAGCGAGGAATCTATTTTTCGCCGCGCACGCTGACCTTCGAAGCCAGCGGTACGGTGACCTTCGGAGACTACACGGTGCGCTACGCACCGGAATATCGAGCGGCACCGCGCAGCTTGATCTATTTCGCGGCTACCGACGCGCTGAGCTGGGTTGTGCTCGTTTTCATGGCTCTCGCCATGGTGTTTTCCACAACCCGCATCACCGCGTTGGTACAGGAAGGCCGCGCGCTTCAGATTGAGGCGCGGGCGCTGATTACGGGAAAAGTTGCACCACGAGAGCTGCAGCAGGAAAGGATTCGTGCAATGAAACGAAGAGGGCTTGGGTTGCGGATCAAGTTCGCGTTCTTTGTGGTTATACTGGTGGCGTCGGTTGTGGTCGCGGTTGCCTTCTTTGTCGGCAACGCCGCGCTGCAGCGCCAGGAAAGCATTCTCGCCAGAGGGCTGGAACAGCGGATCGAGGTGTTGCTCGAGAGTGTCAGTGGTCGTGCCGAGCAACTGCTGGTGAGCCCGGCGGGGAACAGAATCGACCTTGAAGTGCTCACGGAGCAGAGCGAGGTCATGCCCGAGGTGGCGTTCATCACCATCAGCGGCCAGGGTCAGGATCGGGCCGGTTTTGATGCAGTCTGGGCTACCAACGACCCGCTGATACGTGGCGGGAACAGTGGTGATCTGCTGGAGGGGTTGCCGCGCACACTGGATACGCCGACCTTCGTTCCGGGCGTATCACGCATGGAGGACGAAGTTGCCGAGCGCATCGCACGGCTCGAAGAACAGGTCAACCAACGGGCTCGTGCCGCGCTTGGAGACGCGCCGCGGCAACTTGACCAGGTAACCAGTGAACTGGCCCAGCTGTTTGGCGCGGGCGTGGCTGAAGACGATCCAAGGCTGCTGGAGCTCAATAACGCCGAGCGCGACCTGAGGCGCCAGATTAACCGGGTACTTGCTGAGACCGGATCCATTGTCGAGAGCCTTCCGGGGTTTGATGCCGAGAACTTGAGCCGCGACGAGCGTGAGTATCTGTACTATCGGCCGGTTGTCTTCTACCAGTCGGGAGAGGACCCGGAGCTGGCGCGTTACTTCCGCGGCGTGGTGCGGATGGGCGTTTCAACTGAATTGATCCTGGCCGAGATTGACGATGCGCGGCAGGAGCTCATCATCAGCACGGCGTACGTTGCGCTGGGTGCCGTTACGGCCGGGATCATCGGTGCCATGCTACTGGCGACTATCGTTGTAATTCCTATCCGGCGCCTGGTGCGCGGGGTGGAAGTAATTCGGGATACGGAGAACAAGCTCAAACTTGCCGACCATAGCGTGGTGGTCAAATCGCGCGACGAACTCTCGGTTCTGGCCGACACCATCAATTCCATGACACAGGGACTGGTTCGGGCCGCGGAAGCCAATAAAGATCTCGTCATGGGGAAAGAGATCCAGCAGATGTTTATCCCATTGAAGACCGAAGGCGGCAGGAAGCAGACAACCGCCTTCGAGGATCTGTCGGGAGCGGAGTTTGCCGGCTATTACGAGGGAGCAAAAGGCGTCTCAGGCGACTATTTCAGTTACCTCAAGCTGGACGAGGACCATTACGGCCTGATCAAGTGCGACGTGTCGGGAAAGGGCGTTTCGGCAGCGCTCATCATGGTGCAGGTCGCGACCATCTTTGGAATCTGGTTCCGCGACTGGGCCAACGAAAAGACCAGGCGCAAGTTGCCGGACCTGGTAGTGCAGATCAACGACACGCTCGAAGAGATGGGATTCAAGGGAAAGTTTGCCGCCTTTACTCTCGGGGTGCTCAACATCAGCAGCGGAGAGATCGTTATGTGCAACGCCGGCGACAACCAGCTGCACATAGCCGACGCTTCGCAGAAACAGGTCAAACAGCTTTCCATGCAGGAGGCTCCGGCAGCCGGCGTGTTCCCCAGCATGATGCTCCCGAACGGGTTCCCCCAGTCCAAAGTCAAGCTGAACGTAGGTGACGTTCTGCTGTTCTTCACCGACGGTGTCGAAGAGAGCAAACGGCTGCTGCGGAATCCTGATTACAGTGTGCACACCGTTACGGAACAAGACAAGACGAGTGGCCGGGTGCCGGAAGACTTCAGCGTTGGCGTCAATGACGAAGAGTTCGGCATACCGCGAATCCACGAAATCTGCGCTGCGGTGCAGAACAGGCGCAAGTATTATCTGCGCAAGACGCTGGATCCCGCCGCCCAGGAGCTGTTGTTCGATTTCTCAGACCTTGAGTCGACCGCCCAGAACCTGCTACTGGCGCTGATAG
Source organism: Spirochaetaceae bacterium (assembly GCA_003558175.1). Lineage (GTDB taxonomy): Bacteria > Spirochaetota > Spirochaetia > DSM-27196 > PWMO01 > PWMO01. The sequence continues at coordinate 3,901 of PWMO01000149.1, read as the reverse complement.
CCGTGGAGAAGGTTTTTCGCCTGGTACCCAACCCGAGAGCGGCACGTGACGATCGGGTGCGCATTGATGCGGTCATCGACGATTTTCTGAAGCAGCACTTTCGTCAGTACGCCGATTTCTTCCATCATCCGGTAGAAGTGGAAGAAGAAGGTGCCCACCCCGGCTACCGCAATTACGCGTACGTGCAGGAAGACGAGCAGTATGACGATCTGACCATCCTCGCCATTCGCAAGAAATGAGCGGGAGGCTGGATCGACGGGGATACGGCGCGCGCAGCCATGAAACGACGGCAGCGGGATGCGGGGAGGAGAGAGGAGACATATGAAACGGAATATGAAGCGGCAATTGCTGGTAGCCGCGCTGCCTGTGGCGCTGTTTCTGCTCGCGGTTCCGTTGCCGGCGCAGCGTTCACAGGTGCGACCGTCGATTGCGGTTCAGAACGAAGAAAACGCTCCATTCTACTTCACGGTTATCCATCGAGACGACGCCGCCTTCGAGTGGTTTACAACCAGCGACGGCGGGGCGCTGGAACTGCTGCGCCGGGTTGGAACTCTGAAGAGAATGGTGCCTCCAGGGGGTGTCGCGCCGCAGATTGACTTCCTGGATGAAGGGTTCCTCGTTGGACTGTTCGTTCGCCCCGGCAGCACGGCCTATCCCGTGGTGGCCGTTCATTTCGGACCGTTCAATGCGGTGCCGGCAGAGCGCAGAACGGTTGTTGTCTCGCGTGAGCACGTGGTCCGCGACCGCGACGGCAACGAGGTCGCGATGCGGCCGTGGCACGCGCGGTTGGGCCGTGAACCGGTTGTGCTCGATAACCACTACCTCGACTGGGAGCCGGTGCCGCCTCTGGCACAGTTTCCGGAGCGTTTCCAGCCGGCGAGGTTTGCTGCCGATACGGTGACCGGTCGCAGCTACGAGGCAATCGATCGGTCGCGCTTCTGGGGCAGCGGTGGAACGCGGCTGGACACGTTTAAGGCGGTCGCCGGAGAGCGGGCAGTTTATGCGATGGCAAGCAGCCACGGCACGTTCGAACGCGGCACCTCAATTCTGATGTTCCTCTACCGTGACGGTGACGACCGTGCGGCCCGGTACACGCTGGAGATCCCGATCACGGGTGATTCAGGGTGGGTGCTGCTGTGGCGTCTGGGTGTCGCCGAGCCCGAGGTGGTAGGGAACTACGTGGCGGACACCTTCGTGATGGAGGCGCAGCTGCGCTACGATCTGTTGCCGGCGGCGGTTGCCACGTTCGCCGCCGAAAGCGGTTTTTTTGAGCTGGCGACCTCGTTCTCGGGGACCGAACGGCACGAAGAGTTCTTTCATGCCAGAGTGCAGCTCCATGCAGTTCCCGGGTTATGAAGCGCAGCCGGTATTACTGTGAAAACTGCGGAAAAGAAGTAAAGGCAAACGCGAAGGTCTGCCCGTCATGCGGGCGGTTTTTCTCGGCCGTCAGGTGTCCGAAGTGCAGCTTCACCGGCGAGGCACGCCTCTTCGCCTTTGGGTGTCCCTCGTGCGGATATGCAGGCGGCGCAGGAACGCCCGGGGAGGGCGACTCCGGAACATGGGAAATTGTGGGCGACGTTGACGAACGCCCGCAACGTACGAGGCGGTCTTACGAGCGACGGGAGATTCCCGATTGGGCGTGGTACTTTGCCGCCGGGCTTCTGGCGGTTATCTTCGCCGTGCTGGTGGTTGTCTACCTCAACCTGTAACCGGCACTGGTCGCTGCCGGCGGATGCAACAACAATTTCGGCACTATTTTGAATCAGTAGAGTATTCCCATACCGCCGCCGGCAAGAAGCGCCCAGCGGTCAGTTGACTCAAAATGGGTGGCAACGCCGAGGGAAAGTGCCAGCGGGGTGTTGGGCAAGATGTAGTGAAGTTCAACGCCTGCGTGCAGCGCTCGGATTACCCCCTCGGGTCGCCCGGAGAAACCTGAGCTGCTTGAACCGTCCGGGCCGGCTGAGTAGTCGCCCGTGCTGCCTGGGCCAAACGGCTTGAAACGCAGTGCAGTGGAAAGTGCGGCACTGAAGTCGTTGTGGTCAAAATACAGGGCAGCCCGCCCGTTCGTCCAGAAGACAACACCATCGGTTCCGCTTCCATTGTCTTCGGGATGGGAGACCGCCCCGGCCAGTTCCGGTGCAACCACCAGTCGAAAACGGCCAAACCCTATTCCGGCAGGCAGCGCGAGTCGAACGCCCGGCCAGTTTGCGGTGGTGTCATGTGGATTGGCGCGCGCAGTGGAAGTTTGCCCCAGCACCCCACTGAGCTGAACGGCCGCGCTGAAGCGGTTTGTGGCGGCGTACGCCCATCGGATTCCCCCTCCCGCCTGCAGGCGCGAGGTATCTACCGGCGCGGCGAAGAAGCCGTCGGCAGTGATAGTCAACTCAAGCCCGGCGCCCAGCCCGGCGCGCAAGCCGAAGTGCCCGGGGACAAAGTCGGTCTCTATGGCGTCCGCACTATGTAACGACGCGAGCGCTCCGGCGGAGACCTGAAAGTTACCGGCGGGAAGCGAGAGTGTGTCGGGGGCGAACAGGGCCCCCGAGGTTGCATGTAGCGTGCTGCGGTACGCGACGATGCGAGTACGGTCAATTGCAGTCTCGAGCACGCGCCTGACCGTCGCCTGATCGGCTGCACCGCGCGCCTCTATCACGACGCGATAGTTGCCGTCGGGCAATGGTGCGCCCGTCTGGTTGCGTCCATCCCAACGCACTCTCTGGCGCCGCTCGTCAAATGACGGGATACGGCTCTGGAAGACCAGCTCGTTGGCTGGTGAAAGAACTGCAACGCTTGCGGCTCCGGGCGCGGTTACTTCGAAGTTGACCACCAGAACGCCCGACGGACCGGGATTGTCGGGATTGAAGCGCCGCTGAGAGAGGTTGGCCTGCAGTAGTTCAAACGGTGCCGGTTCAAGCCGCACGCGGCGTACAACCGTGCGGTTCTCTTTGATGGGTATGCGTTCGCTGTGGTCGCGGTAGCCGAAGCGCGTGAGATGCAGCGTATAGGTTCCCACCGGAAGACGAAATGTGTCACCGGACCGGAGTAAGCCGTCGATGTATACGGAAGCATCGTCAGGCTGGATATCGAGCGAAAGAATACCGACGCGCTGCTCAAGTACCACGTCCATTTCCAGCAGGGAGTTTTCCTGAAGACGTACCCAGCGGTCGACAGGGACGTATCCGGTCTTCTCAATCCGGATACGGTGGGTGCCCGGGGCGAGATCCCGTACCGTTAAGGGGGTGCGGCCGACAAAGCGACCGTTGATAGTGACATCGGCGCCATCAGGAATTGAGCGAATGCGCAATTCGCTGCCGTTGGACCGGCTTGACTCTGTTATGATTGATGTGGACTGAGTGTGCGCGGGATGTGATAGAATAGAGAGGCATAGCAGCGCTGCGATGGCAACCGATTTCCCGTGGTATCGCACACCGGTAGTATACCGCGTCACGGCGCCAAAAAGAAAGATCTTCAGCCACGCGCCGAGTGCCGCCGATATGAAGAGTATGAAGCAGAGTCGTTCGCCGGCCCGCTCGACAGGTCGCCTGGGAGTCCATGTCGTTCTCGCAGCGTTCACCCTCCTGTGGGTGAGTTCCGCCTGGGGGCAGAACGGACCGGAGCTGCCACGCGAGCTGCCACGAGGCTTTCGCAGCATTGAACTTGGACTGCCGGTTGAAGAGGTGCAACGACTGCTGGTTGAAGATATGAACTTCAACTACCGTGGTGATCCGGACGTCTCGCTGCTTCCGGCAACCGGCAACCAAATCATTGAGGTCTCCGGCTACACCTTCATTGAGCGAGCGTGGTTTCAGTTCCAGGAAGGTTCGCTGTTCAGTATCACGCTGCGCCTCAACCCATCGGTGCTGGACCATTACGGCATGTACACCACACTGGTCGAGCACCGATG
>PWMO01000143.1 GCA_003558175.1 Spirochaetaceae bacterium | reverse complement strand
GTGAGAGCGGTGGTGCCGGCCAGGGCGGCGGCGGTGGGAGCGGGGGTGAGATAGCCTCGAATGTGCACTGTGTGACCTCCTACACAGTACACCACAGGAAATTTTCTGCTGCTTCATTTTTTGACAACAAAAGCGGCACCATTTTGCATGGTATACTTGTGGGGTGCGATACCAGATGATGCCGCTGGTCGCGGGGATCCTGCTGTTTGCAGCCGCGGTGACGCCGTTGACGCTTATCGCGGAAGAACCCGAGACGCCACAACCCGAGACGCCGCAACCCGACGCGACGCAACCCGACGCGACGCAACCCGACTGGGTGCCGCTGCACCCGCCGGCTGTTGAACCGTCTCACGAGCGAAGGGTTGAAGTGCACATCCTGCGTGCCGGAGTGAACTCTCCATGGGCCGAGCACAAGATGGGCGCACTGGGCAGGATTGAACAGCTGCAGCGGCTTGGTGAACTCGATCCGCTGGACCGCGAGATCATGGCCGTGCTGCACTACGCTGCGACCGAGGGCGTACGCCACTCCGTCGTGGAAGGCGGGCGCAGCATAGACTACTTTCCCGAGGTGCGCGTACGCGCGGTACGGGTGCTTGGACACGTCGGGGGGCCGTACGCGCGCAGTACCGCGCTGGAGGTAATCCGCTACGACCCTGAACCGCTCGTGCTGGGAGAGGCTACAACGGCACTGGCTCGTATGCGCGCCGAGGCAGACCGCGAGCTTACGGCACACCTCACCGATCTCGTCGAGCGCATCCGACGTGCTGCGTTGAGACAGTCGGTTAGTGATCGGACAGCCGGCGGTGCGTCTGATGACCGACTGGCGCTGACGGTGTTGGACGCAGTTGATGAGCTTGACCGCCAGTCATGGGGCGGCGTGCAGGATCCGGCGCTGTTTCGCGCAATAGTGGCGCTGGCGCAGGCTCCGGTTTCAACGAGGGTGCAGCGCAGAGCGCTTGACTTGCTCGAGAGGCTGCGGCGGATTCCGTAGTGCAGCTAAGCGGCGGATTCCGTAGTGAGCGCGAGGGACCGTTTGCTGTTGGGGGATTACGGTGCGTTCACCGTGGCGGGTCGGGGCGGGCCTGGATGAGTTCTTCGGTGAGTTTGTGGGCCAGGCGCTGGATGGCGGATGCCATGTAGCGGCGGTCCTGAATCGCACGTTTGAGATACTGGATCTTCTCCGGGTCGCTTGGTTTTGCAATCCGTACCATCTTCTATCCGTCCCGCGCTATTCAATCACGTTTCTGAAGTGTTCTACCCGTTCCGGTGATACGAACACCACGTCATATTGCGGGCGATAGCCGTCAAATACCGGGTTCTGCAGCAGAAATTCCCTGGATGCACCGACAATTCGCCGCAGCTTCGCTCGAGGAATACCGTGCTCCAGGCTGTCGCGCGCAAGTGTGTTCCAGCTCTTGACTTCTACAAACGCAATGACGTTGTCCCGCACAGCTACAATATCGACCTCACCCCGCCTCCCTCTGAAGTTCTTTTGCACGATCTTCCAGCCGTGCGCGGTCAGATGGGCAGCCGCCAGCTGTTCACCTCGCCGACCGCGTTCGGTTGTGCTGTTCAATGCTGCTCTGGGGAGGATTACTGCCCGCCTTGCGCCTGCCGCGACGCGGAATTGTTGTTTCCGTTTGATGCCGACGGAGCGTGCAGCTGCTCGAGGTCTTCGGAGCGAGGGGGGGCGCCGTTTGGCCGCGACGCGCTGGTGCCGCCGGCGTCTGCGGCAGCGGTGCCGGACCCCGGCGGCTCGCTCCGGATCTCCTTGGGATCGATCGCCTTGGCGATGAAGACGCCTTTCTCGTTATAGAGATCGATAACCTCGCCGTTGTCATCGGGATACTCGCGGCCGCGTTCGTTTATCATGACTTTGACCATCGGTTTCAGCGGTGCGTCGACGTTGTTCTCAATCACGCGTCCGATCGCACCGTTGCTCAGCAGTACGATGCTGCCGATGGGATAGATTCCCATGGTTCGGATGAAAACCTTCAGCACTTCCGGGTCGAATCGGCGCGAATTGTCACTAAGAATGGCACGCATGGCCGCGTATCCGATCATCGAACCCCGATATGGCCGCGAAGAGACCATCGCCTCGAACGAATCCACCACCGAGATGATGCGGGCCGGCAGTATTATGTTTCTGCCGGCGATACCGCGCGGGTAGCCGGCTCCGTCCCAGCGCTCCTGGTGCTGCAGGGCGGCAAGCCCGATCTCTTCGGCGTATTTGAACTCGCGGGTGATGATCTTGTACGAGTGAATCGGATGGGTGCGGATCTTTTTCTGCTCTTCCGGGGCGAGCTTGCCTTTCTTGCCGATGATCTCGGGCGGCAGGCGCAGCATACCGACGTCGTGCAGCAATGCGGCGGTAGCGAGGTGGAGCAACTTGTGCTTCACCATGCTCATGTTACGCCCCACCAGGGTGGCAAGTACGGTGCAGTTAATCGCGTTCTCTACCGGTCCGGCCTTTCCCTGGAAACCGTACAGGATAAATTGTATGACCGCGTTCCGATGCTCATCAAGCAGACGGAACAGGCCGTCAATGACCGAGTCGATCTCCTGTACCGTGACGCTGTCGGTCTCACGAACTTTGTCGAAGATCTTCTGCAGCGAGATCGTGAGTGCCGCATAGGATTTCTGAACGGTCTGCTGTTCTGGGGAGCGGAGGGCCCGCTGCAGAAACGCGTCCTGCGGCTCGACCTCTTTATCTCCAATCAACGAGCCTTCGGTAGTGACAGCCTTGATTCTCCATCGCTGCAGGCGCTCGATGTCCTTGTCACGGATTGGGACGCCTTCAGGAACCAGGATGCTCTCGCCGTCGACATACACCGGCTTATCAAACCGCTGGCCGGGCTTCAAGTCGGTTACATTGATGGTCTTCATGAATCGGCACCATCGTGTTTCCGACTGTCGACCTGACGCACAAACGCAAGCAATTCAGCAATCATGCGGTACAGTTCCTCCGGGATATAATCTCCCAACTCGAGCATCACCAACGTGTCCAGCAGCTCCGGCCGATTGACAATCGCAATGCTATGATCATGTGCGATCTCTATCAGACGTTCAGCGGCACGCCCGCTCCCCTTGGCTATCACCATCGGCGCAGGCAGGTCATGCCGGTAGTGAAGCGCGACCGCACGCCGTTTGGGAGACTGCCGGGGTGACGTCACGCCTCCTCCTGAACCGACTGCATTATATCCATTGGCTGCGCGGATGAAAAGCCGTCGAAGGGCCCGGAGGCGGAATCGTCGCTCGCCAGAGAGGGAGAATCGAGGCCGAGCGCCGCGAGCCGTTCCGCGAGCAGGTGCAATGCGGCCTGCGGCGAAGGATCGCTCGTTGAGTCGGGGTGGATGACGAGATCGACCGGACGACCATTTCGCATACTCCACTCAAAACTCCAGCAGTGCTCGTCGCGTCTCACCACCAGGGCGGCCCGCCGCAACAGTCGCTCGGCGCGCGCGAAGCAGAGCCTGATCGAGGCGTCGTAGCGGGTGTCTGCGTCGGTAAACGCGAGCGGCACAAGCACCCAGTGGTCGTCCGGCGGGCCTGAGGCCAGGTTGAACAGCTGCAGCGGATGGTCGGGAGAGTCGGTGGTCCGGGAAACCGCGGAGCGGATCTGCGTTTCCTCGTCAGCAGGGCCGTTAGCGACGGGTTGGCCGGCGGCGGATTTCGGGGCGGTTGCGTCGCCGGCCGCCGGCGGCGCAGATACTGCGGATGGCCTGTTTCATGTTGGCCCGGTGCCGACCCGACCCCAGATAAAAATAGTTGCAGCCCTGTCCAAAAGCTTCTTCAAAAGCAACCGCCGGCGCTCCATAACTGGCAGCCAGTCCC
>PWMO01000454.1 GCA_003558175.1 Spirochaetaceae bacterium | reverse complement strand
GACCGCCAGAGTCAGTACCGCCGGCATGGCGGTCCGGCCGTCCACCGGCTTGTACGGCAGCCCCAGGCCCAGCAGCGATGCCCCCCAGCGGAACTCACGCAGCGGGCCGAAATCCCCCACCAGGTGCATTACCCCAAGGTCGGTGGTTACGCCGACGTCAAACTCCCCGTCGTACCCGCCCATATCGAGGTTAAGACCGGCGCCCACAAGAAAGTTGTCATACAGATCTTTAGAGAATGAAAACTTGGTTCCGAAGCTGTTGCCCAGGAACATTGGGTCGACTTCTGAGCCGAGGTAGCGCATGCTTCCGGTGAAGACCCCCACCCTGGTGGGAAACGTGGCGCCAAGGTTCACCGCGTGTCCCTGCCAGCCGCGGTCTTCGCTGCTCGAACCGAAAGCCGACAGGCCGATGTAGCTTGCATCGAGCGTGATCCGCTGATTGAGGGCCGATGCCGACGGGTTCATGGCGTCGGCAAACGGTGACTCCATCGAGGTGACCGAGAACCCGCGCCCGAGATAATAGGGCGAGAGCAGCTGATAGCTGTCCTGACCGCCGGTTGGCGGATCGTACGCCTGCGCCTGTGAAGTCAGGCCGACCAGAAAGAGCGCCGCAACGAGCGCCGCGAGCGCTCCCCGAGCGCTCCTAACTGAAAAGTTCGATGCCTTGTTCATAGAGTGTTTCTATGCTCTCCATCTGTTCAATTGATAAACGACTGTGCAGATGTCGTTCAAGTTTCTCATACAACGCGACCAGGTGAGTATCGAGTTCCATCTCATGTCGTCTCAGGAATACAAACAGTCCGACCATTTGATGACCGTCTATGGATATCATATCGCGCTCCGGGGGAAATCTCCGCAATGCAGTCCGGCTTTGGCCCTAATTTGGCGCCGCTGACTTCTGCCCGTGGCTTTGACCCGCAGCAACCGTGGTGTGGCCGACCGGATCGCAGCAGTGAAGCGAGTGGCTCAGAAGGTAATCTCCATCCCCTCTTCTGAAAGATAGACCTCCAAGTCCAAATTTCCAAGGCGCTGGGCGTACCAACGGGCGAGTTGCAGATTCTTGTAGATCTTGGCGTCGTTGTACAGCGGTTCGTGGTGAAAGAGATAGAGTCGGCGGGCCTGCCACGCGGTGGCAAAATCAACTCCCAGGCTGAACGAGGAGTGTCCCCAGTTGAACTTCTCAATGGCTTCGCCCAGGGTGTATTGAGTATCCAGAACGAGGGCATCGGCATTGCCGAAAAAGCTGCTGTTCTCAGCGGTCTTCTCGAAATCGCTCTCCTGAAGCTCAACGTCGCTGGCGTGAACGAAGACGCTCTCACCCTCCTCAAAGCGGTACCCCCAACCGCGGCCGGGATGATTCAGTTCGCGATAGCGAATGGTGAGGGAGCCGATCTTCAGCGGCCGACCGTCAAGCCGGTGAAAGCGCAGGTCTCCGCGCATCTTCTCGTCCATGGTCACGGGAAAGAACGGATGGCGCATCTGCGAGGCCAGAATCTGGTGAATATCTTGCACCGGACTGTAGAAGTGGACCGTACAGGCTGGATTGTACGCGGGGGCAAAGAACGGCAGCCCCTGCACATGGTCGTAGTGAAAATGGGTAAACAGGATGTGAAACTCACTGCCGGGGCGCAGGCGGCGGCTGAGCGCGGCCGACAGTTCCGCCAGGCCGCTGCCGGCGTCGATTATTACGGTTGGCCCCTGTTTTGGGGCGATCTCGAGGCAGGCGGTGTTGCCCCCAACGGTGCCGAAGAGCTCCGCCGGCAGCGAAGAGAGAAACCGTTCGCGCGCGGAGGGTGACGCCAGGTCTCGCGGCTGGATACGTTGCACAACGCTGGAAATCTTGCCTTGCACCTGAGCGGAGTTCAGCGGCGTGGGCCGGGATCCGCGGGCGCCCCAGATGCGCACCCTCATCTGCCCGGGTTCCTCGGTGTCGCCTGGGGTTGCGGCGGGGTTCCGGGTTGCGGCGTCGCTTCTGTCTGCGGCCTCGCGTCGCGTGGCAGCTGATCATCGGTGGAGTGGCGAGGGTCAAACAGCGGCTCCTCGCGCCGGGAATCGAGCCACTGCTCTATCCGGTGGCGGCTGTGCAGGCGTCCCACGTTTATCCCCGGACACTCCTTCTCCAGAGCGTCCCAGTCTTCGCGAGAATCGAGATGAGCAGACCAGAACGGAAAGCTGCGGCACTGCAGAGGCCGGGCTTCATAGACCGAACAGCCGCCGCCCTTCCAGAAGATGCAGTCGAGGTTTGTCTGTTCTCTGAGGGTAACGCGGGAAGCGACGCCGACGTCTACGATACGGCAGTAGCGCTCGATAAACTGTGCGCGGGCGAGGCCGAAGTGAGCCGACAGCCGCTCGAGGTCGGCCTCTGAGAGGAACACGTAGCCTGAATCAAAGCGACAGCAGAGAGAGCACTCGGTGCAGGAAAAGCGTAGACCGTTGGAATAGAAGGAACCGTTCTGCATCGGCATGTACGTTTTTACCCCGCCGGCCGGGATGACGCAGGCCCGTACAAGGACCGGAACCGGGCCTGCAGGTAACGACAAGCCGATACCGGCCTATCCAGAAGTATGGGGAGTGTAGGATTCGAACCTACGAAGGCTGAGCCAACAGATTTACAGTCTGCCCCCTTTGACCGCTCGGGAAACTCCCCTGTTGCCCGCACAATACCATCGACGAGTTGACGCGTCAAGTACGGCAGGACAAATTGTCCGGCCGGCAAAAAGCGGCGCGAATGCAGGACACCGCGAGCGCGAAACCATCCATCAACGGTGAAACGGCGTGGCTATCAGGGCGGGGAACAGGGCGACCAACAGGGATTGCCATTCTAAATAATATATTATTAAATGTGTCAACAACAGTCTGGAGGTGTTGAATGAGTCGGATGAGTCGGGCCGTACCCAACGGACGGAGGCTGGGAACGGTGATCGCCGTGGTGATGATGAGTCTCGCTGCAGCGACCGCTTCGGCGCAAGTGGCCCGCACGCTGGATGCGGTGCAAGGACTGAACCACGCCGTGGCCGAAGCCTACGCACCACTGCATTCGTACTGGGTTCCCCAGATGGGAGTGCACTGGGGCGTTCCCGGACCGTCGGTCATTATTGCGGTGGCGGACGGCAACGTGGTATCGGCCTACGAAATCATGGTGCCGGAGACGGTGGGTTGGTTTCCGTGGTTCGATCAGCCGGAGGGCGAACCGATGCTCCATCCGGAGCTTGGGCCGGTCTACACGCAGCACATCTATGTGACGGAACCGCGGACGGTGGTTGAAGGACAGCGGCCTTCGTACGTCCCAATGAAGTGGTCCGACCTCGTGACCGTCAACCCGAAACTGGCCGAATACGGGCCAATCTCGGACTGGATTCCGCAGATGGGATACCATTATGGCCCCGCGAGTCCCGGTCCGGCATTGCTGGTGATGGTCGGTGCGAATGACGAAGTGTTCGGATTTGAAATCATTCAGCCGGCCGAGCAGGGTTGGCATCCGTGGTTTGATCAGCCGGAGGGCGAACCGATGCTGTTCCCGTTCGGCCCAGGGTACACGCAGCACGTCTACGTGGTAGAACCCGACACCATCGCCGGAATCCGTTGACCCCGCGGTTTGCCGCGGTATCACGCAAATGCTCCTGCCCCGCAGCTTGCTTTCGCAAGCTGCGGGCTAAAACCGATCGTCAGGGACGCTTGCGTGCCTGAAGCAGCCGGCGCCAACCCTACGCCCATGGCGTTTGGAGAGCTCTTCTCCGCCATGCAGCAGGGCGTTGTTGACGGTCAGGAGAACCCGTGGACCTGCGCCGGCGATCGTGGTCACAGGCGTCGGTTGGCCCGGTTTATCCGGAATGACCGGCAGCT
>PWMO01000316.1 GCA_003558175.1 Spirochaetaceae bacterium | reverse complement strand
GATCGTTCGCAACTGCATCGAAGACCGCTGGGTTCAGGAGATCGGCATCGACTACGAAAAGATTCTGATCTCAATGATTCACATTCTGGATCTCTCGGCCCGGGACGTCGACAACCGTCGCGAAGTGGCTGAGAACCGCAAGCTCAACCGGCAGGTCCACACCTACCTGTTCAAGGAGGGCAACCTCACGCGCTTCTTGAGTGACGCCGATGAAGAATCGATCAACCGCATCTACACCCTTGTTTCAGATGTCAAGGACCTCGATCCATCTCTGGTGCTCGAACTCAAGCAGCAGATTCTCGACCGCTTCCCCGACTTCAAGTTCTATGGCGAACAAGAGAAAGAGGTCGTCAGCCGCGGCTTCATCGTGACAGGGCGAGCCTACGAAGAGAAGCAGCGCCAGCTGAAGCATATTCACGACGTTGAGGTGCCGCAGAACTCCAAGGAGATCAGCGAAGCGCTGGCACACGGCGACCTGCGCGAGAACGCCGAGTACAAAGCCGCCAAAGAGCGCCAGGATATGCTCAACAGCACGGCAGCAAAGCTGAGCGAGGAGCTGGATCGGGCTCAGATTGGGCGGAGTAACGATGTTGACCCCTCGACCATATCTTTTGGTACCACGGTTACCCTTGCCAATGTGGAAAGCGGCGAGACTGAGAAATACACCGTGTTCGGGCCCTGGGAATCGGACCCGGACAACGGCATTATCTCGTACCTCTCACCGCTGGGGAATGAGCTCTACAACCGCAAGCTGGGCGAGGAGTTCAAGTTTGAGATCAACGAGATCCCGTATCACTACCGGGTCGAGAGCATCGAAGTCGCCGATTTCTAACGCGCCGCCCGCCTACGGCGGTCGGCCGGCTGCTCGTGGCGGTCGGCTCGGAAGGCCGCCTGTGCATGCCGGCTGCTCCTGACCGCGAACGGTCAGCGGGCAATACCGCGTGCAGCAAAACGCCTGCTACTCCATCCGGTTCAGCGCGTCAAGTGCCGTGCGGCGCACCGCCTGATGGTTTCCCTCCTCCGAGAGTTCGCGCAGCCTGTCACGCAGACCGCGTTCACCGTGCCTTCCAACCGCTCGCAGGCCGTATATCTTTATCACGAAGTTAGGATGATCGAGCAGCCGTGCATACACTGCCTCGGGTGCGCGCTGCTCAGAGGTCGAGAGCGCCCTTCCGATCTGATCCAGGATGCGTGAGCCGCTGTTCTCGTACTCGGAATCGATCAGCGCTTCCACCACATCGGTATACGCCCCCATGTTCTGCTCGAGCATGTGTCGCAGCGCGGTAATTCTCGAAGCTTCAGGCACCCGGTTGTTCTGCACGTACTGCGAGAGAAACTCCCGGCTCTCACGGGTGTCCAGCTTCGCGAGCGTCAAGAGCGCTTCGTTCCGCACCGGCGTCTCAGGGTCGCGCTCGGCTCGAAACACCACCGCCGGAATCGCGTCCTCCATGTTGTGTCGCGCAATACCCTGCAGCGCCGCAACCCGGACGCGCCAGTAGGAGTCACGCAGCGCCGCCGTCAGCGAGCGTTCGACTTCTTCGCCTTCAAAATGGCCCAGCCCGTTGACGGCGTAGGCTCGAAGCATGGTATCGTCACTGCGCAGCAACGCGCTTAACGGTTCGATAGCCCGTGCGTCGCCAATCCGCCCCAGCGAGTCCGCCGCGTAACGGCGCAGGGTCGCATCTTCGGCAGTCGCACCGACAATCCGAACCAGCTCCTCCACCGCCTCTTCAGCGCGCAACTCACCCAGTGCCAGGATTACGGCGCCGCGAAGAGCGGTCGGCGTCCGCCGGTTGGTCAGTCGCTCCATCAGCGGTTCGACATCTTCCGGTCCGCCCCGGCGACCGATCGCACGCAACGCGGTATCGGCCAGCATCGGCTGAGGACTGTCGGCAATTATGTGCAACGACTCGAGCGTCTCGCTCATCGGTTCCGCAATTACTGCCGCAATGTAGCGCACCGCAGCCAGCACCAACTCGTTGGAGTGTTCTCTTGGTTCACGCAACACGTCGAGCGCCAGCTCTTCGGCGCCGGCGTATTCGAGTTCGGTGAAGAACTCGAGCACGCGCCTTCGCAGCCTCGGGTTGGGAGAGAACTCGTAGAGCTCGGCAATCTCTTCGTGCAGCCGGTCTTCTCGTTGCTCCGCAAGCGTCTCAAGCAGTGTGATCACTTCCGAGTCGATACCGAACCGCAGGATGTCACGCCAATCGTCAATCGGGGCGCTCAACGGCTCATCTTCGGTCTGTTCCTCAACGCCAAGCTCTTGCGCTTCAACCGGCGGCGCCGTTGGATCTTCCGGCGCATCATCCAGCGGGTCCTCGGCAACGGCAACAGCCGCAACCATCAGCATCGCAAGCGCCGCGATGCCGCCCTGCCACCAGCGCCGCGCAGTCACCCGCACGCGCGGCCGGGCTCCTTCTTTCACAATCCTCATTTGCGGTCTCTCCCGAACAAGGTGCGAATCGCTTCCACACCAAGCAGATAGTACATTCCGATAACGATGGCAAGACTGCCGAAGCCTGCCACGGCGAGCCGACCAAGATTCAACACGCTGCTGCCTTCCATCCACCAGTTTCCGGTGTACTGCAGATAGAGCCGTACGAACAGCACCAGCGGTACCAGCGCACAGCCCACTTTGGCCAGAGTAACACCAATCCGGCGGAAATCAAGCCCCGCCAGGGCATGGTTGGCGCGGTGAATCATAATGACCAGTCCTACGCTGAATGCTACCGAGTTGGCGATGGCGAGGCCCACTACCCGAAGGTGCGTCTCCTTCAGCCACAGCGAGAGCCCGACGTCCAGCACAAGGGCCACAAGCGCCGTCAGCAGCGGCGTGCGGAAGTTGCCACGGGCGTAGAAGAAGCGCTGGAAGAACGAGAACGCGCCAACGCTGAGAAGCCCAAGACTGTACCCGGCAAGCGCCCGCGCCGCCAGCTCGGTGTACTGCGGCAGGAACTCGCCGCGCTGCAACGCAACGGCAATAATCTCGCGACCCAGAAGCCCCATCACAACCGCCGACGGCACCAGCAGTGCAATGAGGTAGCGAAAGCCGTATTCAACCGACTGACGCAAACCGTCCAGGTCGCCGGCCGCCGACTGCCGGCTCATCCGCGGGAAGAGCACCGTCGTGATCGACGCTCCAAAGATGCCAAACGGCAGCTGCCAGAACGTGAGCGCATTGGTCATAGCGGAACCGCTGCCGTCTTCCAGTCCACTCGCAAACAGCATCGCGATCTGCTGATTGATGGCGTAGATCGATGCAGTAGCCACCACCGGCAGCCACTGTGCCATCACGGTGCGAAAGCGTGGATTGCGAAAATCGAACGAAAGCCGAAAATCGTACCCCAGTCGGCGGAACAGTGGAGTTTGAAACAGAATCTGAAGCACTCCACCAACCAGCACACCCACCGCCATCGAAAATACACCGATTCTGCGGTGCAGCAACAGAATCGCGCTGATCACCGAGATCGAGAAGAGCAGCGGCGTGAGCGCCGGTATCAGGAACCGGTTATGCGAGTTCATGGTTCCCATCAACACCGCGCTGATACTGATCAGCACCAGGTAGTGAAAGAGATAACGAAACAGGTCCGACGCCAGCTGCTGCCGCTCCGGCTCGGGAAAGTCCAGTATCACCCCCACGATATTACCGGCAAACGGAACCGACAGGATCATTACCGGCAGCAACAGAACCAGCTGCAGCGTCAGGATCTGGCGCACTATCCGCCGTGAAGCATCGCCCGAAGGATCCTCGATGATAGTTGTCGAGAGCACCGGAATGAACGCCGAGGAGAGCGCCCCCTCGGCGAGCAGCTTGCGCAGATTGTTGGGGATGTTGAACACGAG
>PWMO01000261.1 GCA_003558175.1 Spirochaetaceae bacterium | reverse complement strand
GCTCGAGGCCGCGGATGAGATCCTGCAACACGCGCGGCCCAGGATGGAAGCTGCATGCTTCGTCAAGGGCAAGATGGAGCGTGCCGCAGCGATCAAGGCGGTTATCGCCGAGACGCGGGAGCAGTTCGCGGATCGCATCCCTGAAGAGCAGGAGGGGCTGTTCGATCAGGCGATGGACAAGCTCGAGCAGGAAGTGGTGCGCAGATCGATCTTTGAGAAGAAACAGCGAACCGACGGACGCGGTCCGGAGGACATTCGCTCAATCACGTGCGAAGTGGGTGTGCTCGCTCGAACGCACGGCTCGTCGCTCTTTACACGCGGTGAGACGCAGGCGCTCGCCATCACCACCCTCGGCACGGTGTACGACGAGCAGGTGATGGACGACATCGAGGGCGACCGAAGGCAGAACTTCCTGCTGCACTACAATTTCCCGCCCTTTTCCGTCGGCGAAACCGGCAGAATGGGTACCGGGCGGCGTGAGATCGGTCACGGCCATCTGGCTCACCGCGCGCTTGAAGCGGTGGTGCCGCCCAAGGCGGACTTTCCCTATACCATCCGCCTGGTGTCGGAGATACTCGAGTCAAACGGCTCTTCATCAATGGCTACCGTATGCGGCGCCAGCCTCTCGATGATGAACGCCGGGGTGCCGCTGCAGAAACCGGTTGCCGGAATCGCCATGGGGATGATCCAGGAGGGTGACGAGTCGGTCATACTCAGCGACATCCTGGGTGAAGAAGACCATCTTGGCGATATGGACTTCAAGGTGGCAGGCACCGCGGAGGGCATTACTGCCTTCCAGATGGACATCAAAGTCAAGAACGTGGCGCCTGAGGTTATGCGCCGGGCGCTGGAGCAAGCGCGCCGCGGCAGGCTGCACATACTTGATGTCATGTCCGGCGCGATCGACCGGCCGAGTGACACCCTTTCTGAGTTTGCGCCGCGCATCATTACCTTCAAGGTTGACGTCGAGCGTATCGGGCTGCTCATCGGTCCTTCAGGAAAGACCATCAAGGGCATCAGCGAGCGCTTTGGGGTGAACACCAACATTGACGATGACGGCAGCGTTACCATCTACTGCAAAGACAAAGACTCAGGTGAAGCGGCCAGGGACGCGTTCATGTCGCTGCTCGAAGAGCCGGAGGTTGGCAAGGTCTACGAGGGCGTTGTGCGGCGTATCGTGGATTTCGGCGCGTTCATCGAGTTTCTGCCCAACAAAGAGGGGCTCTGTCACATCTCCAAGCTTGCCGGTCACCGGGTAGAAGCGGTCAGCGACGTGCTCCAGATGAACCAGTCCGTACCGGTTAAGATCATCGAGATCGATAAGATGGGTAGGGTTAACCTGAGCCTGATCTACGAAGGCAGCGACGAGAACGTGCGCCAGGATCACCGAGGTCCGGGGCGGGGTCGTGATCGCGACCGTGACCGACGCTCCTCAGGCGGCCGCTCGCGGTGAGCGACGTTCGCCGAGTCAGGGTGCAGATTGAGGCGGCCACCGGATTTGAGCCGGTGTACGCCAGCGCCCAGGCCGCCGGGGCGGACCTCAAGGCCGGCATTGCCGAGCCAATAACGCTGCAGCCCGGAGAGCGCGTGCGTGTCCCAACAGGGGTTCGTTGCGGGCTGCCGGCAGGCTATGAGGGGCAGGTGCGACCGCGTTCGGGCCTGGCGGACCGCGCGGGGGTGACCATTCTCAACGCCCCGGGCACGATTGATGCGGACTACCGCGGCGAGATACAGGTGATTCTGGTGAATCTCAGTCAGGCGCCGTATCAGATACAACCCGGTGAACGTGTTGCGCAACTGGTGATCGCTCCGGTCACTCGGGCGGAGTTTGAAGCCGGCCCGCTGCCCGAGTCGGTACGCGGCAGCGGAGGGTTTGGTTCCACCGGGCGGTAAAAGGCCGGTTGTCAGAACGTAGATGAAAGCACAGCGGTCCTACAGGCGGGTCTCGCTTTACGTGGTGCAGGAGTTCCTGCTCTCTTTCCTGGTCGCCTTTCTGTTCTTTTTCTTCATATTCTTCGTCAACCAGATGCTCCTGCTGGCGCGCGATATACTCACGCGCAACGTTGCGTTGTGGGACGTGGCACGCCTGATCTGGTACTCATTGCCGTCGATTGTTGCGCTGTCGTTTCCATTCGGTGCGCTGGTTGGCGCCTTGATGGCAGTGGGACGGTTCTCGTCCGATAACGAAATCCTCGCTCTGCAGGCAGCGGGAGTTCCGCTGTTCAGGGTGGCGCTGCCGTTAATTGTAACCGGGATCCTGCTGTCGCTGAGTTCCTTCGTAATGAACGACTACTTCCTGCCGGTTGGGACCATCAACTTCAGTTCGCTGTACCGCGAGATCCTCTACGCCAACCCGGCGCTCGAGCTGGAGCCGTACTCCGTCAATTACTATCAGGACAGTGTGATGATCACCGGTGCGGTAGACGAGTCGGAAATCGGGAACCTGGTGATCATCGAACAGGACGACCGTGGCGCGCGACGGGTGATTGTCGCCGAGCGGGGGCGCTTTGGTGGTGACGACGGCGGAGTGATCTCGCTCGAGCTGCGGAACGTCTTCAGTCAGCGGGTCGACGCGCGCAATCGGCAGCAGTACGACTGGGTCAGCGCCGCTGAAATGCAGTACAATATTCTGCTGCGCGATATCGCGGTTACGCTGCGTTCTCCCGGCCCGCGCGAGATGAGTTCGGTCGACGTGTACCGCGAGATCGTTTCAAAGCGGCAGTCATTGGAGCAGCGGCGGCGCGAACACCAGCAGAACATAGACCAGCGGCGGCGCTCGCTGCAGCGGGAGTACCTCGAGCTGAGTGAACGGTACTCGTCCGACCTTGTGCAACCGCACCAGTGGTATCCGCAGCTACAAACCCGTCTCGACGGCATCGAGCGCGACGCCGGACGCCCGATCATCGACCGCAGCCTGCAGATCTATGAGATAGAGTACCACAAGAAGTTCTCCATTCCCTTCGCTTGCGTGGCGTTTGCGCTGTTTGCATTTCCGGTAGGGCTGATGACGCGACGCAGTGGACGAGCGGTGGGGTTTGGTATCGGTCTGCTGGTTTCGGTGGTTTACTGGGCGATGCTGATAGGTGGGCAGACGCTGGGGATGCAGCGCACCGAGATAGCGCCCGTGCTCGCGATGTGGGCGCCGAACATTGTGGTGATCGGCGGAGGCATCGTCTTTCTGATGCTGAGGATGAGACGATGAGGCGGCTTGACCTGATGCTGGTTCGCGGGTTTGTTCCGCTGCTGGTTATCAGTCTGGTGTTCTTTGTGTTGCTGCTGCAGCTGGTGGAGCTGTTTGGCAACATTGTGCAGTACCTCAACATGGAAACGCCGCTGCGGGAGATCGTGGCGGTGCAGCTGCTCTTCGTGCCGCGGGGTGTGCTCTATGCGCTGCCGATTGCAACACTGTTTGCCGGTTCACTGGTGCTGGGGATGCTCTACAGCAACAATGAGCTGATCTCGGTCTTCGCGGCCGGTATTTCGCTCTATCGATTTGTGGTTCCGATGGTAGTGATTGGCGCTCTACTGAGCATTGGCTCGTTCTTCTTTGAAGACCGGGTGGCAATTCCGGCCGATCGCGCGCGGGCGGAACTCTCCGACGCGGTGCTGCAGATCGGTCGCACGTACTCCGGAAGCAACGTCACGGTGCTTGCGGAAGGCAGGCGGCTGGTCTATTTCGCGGATTACTATAACGACGTGACCCGCACTCTCAACGGGGTTGTCGTGCTCGAGCTCAGTGCAACCGGAGGAGTGATACGGCGAATTGATGCAGACTTTGCGCAGTGGGAAGGGGACCGCTGGCTCTTTCAGCGTGCACGCATCTTTGAATGGGAGGAGGACGGGGAG
>PWMO01000071.1 GCA_003558175.1 Spirochaetaceae bacterium | reverse complement strand
GCGGCGCCGGCCGCGGCATCACTGTCGATCAGCGCGACAACCTGGCCGACGGTTACTTCGGCGCCCTCGGCAACCTGTGGGCTGAGCACGCCCGCGGCCGGCGACGGTACCGACAGCGTTGCCTTGTCCGTCTCCAGCTCGAACAGCTCGTCTCCCTCCTGCACTGCGTCTCCCGCTTGCTTGAGCCACACGGCGAGGACGCCCGACGAAACCGACTCGCCGATCTGTGGAACCTGTACTTCCTGTTTCATGTTCTCGCTCTCTTTTTGCTGGTTTGTTGTGACCGGCTTGTCCGCGCCGCGTTCGGCGCTTGCTGCTCTTGCTGCGCCCCTTCCGGCCCTTGCTGCGACTGCGACGCTTCCGGTGACTGCGGTGGTCCGATTGCCTGCCCAAGTATCTCTTCCAGCTCTTCCGCATGCTGCTTGTACGATCCGGTTGCGGGGCTGGGACTTGCGGCTCTGCCGATGTAGGCCAGTCGGCGAGCGGTTGGTTCGAGCAGCTCGTTCAGTGGCTCCAGAACGAAGGAGTAGGCTCCCCGGTTGCGCGTCTCCTCCTGGCACCAGATTACTTCCGCGGAGTCCCTGTAGCGCTGAAGCATCGCCTGCAGCCGCTCGCGATCAAACGGATAGATCTGCTCCAGCCGCACCAGGGCAATATCTTCGCGCCCGAGGTCGCTGCGCCGTTGCAGCAGATCGTAATAGACCTTGCCGCTGCACAGAATCACGCGCTCTGTCCGTTCCGGGGAAACGCTGTCGTCATCGATCACCGTGCGGAAACTGCCGGCCGAGAGCTCCTGGACGCTGGAAAGACACGCTTTGCGGCGCAGCAGGCTCTTCGGCGTCATCACGACCAGCGGCTTACGAAACGGCTGCTTCAGCTGGCGGCGCAGCAGATGAAAGTACTGTGCCGGCGTGGTTGGATTGACGACCTGCATGTTTTGATCGGCGCAGAGCTGGAGATAGCGCTCAAGGTGGGCGCTGGAGTGCTCCGGCCCCTGGCCCTCGTAACCGTGGGGAAGCAGCATCACCAGCCCGCTGGCGCGGAACCACTTGGATTCCGCCGACGAGATGAACTGATCGATAATGACCTGCGCTCCGTTGGCGAAGTCGCCAAACTGGGCCTCCCAGATCACCAGCATGTTCGGCTGGGCCAGTGAGTAGCCGTAGTCGAAGCCCAGAACTGCAAACTCCGAGAGCGGGCTGTCGTAGACCGAGAACTGCGCCTGGGTCTCATCAATGTGCTGCAGCGGAGTGTAGGTAGTGGGCGCGGGCGCCTTGACGTCCCACCACACCGCGTGACGCTGCGAAAACGTGGCGCGGCCGGAGTCCTCGCCGCTGAGACGAATCGGGTGCCCCTCGATCAGAAGCGAGCCGAAGGCCAGCGCCTCGCCAAAGGACCAGTCGATCCCCGCTCCGCGTTGCATCGCATCGGCACGATCCTGCAGAAATCGTTTCAGCTTCGGGTGCAGAGCGAAGTCATCAGGCGGCACCGTGAGCGCCCTGGCGATGCGCCGCAGGTCTTGCTCCGGCACACCGGTCTCTACCGGAGCAAAGCTGTATTCGTGCTGGAACCCGGCCCACTCTCCGCCCTGAAAGGCGTCGTCCAGTCTGGGCTGGTAGCCGGACCTGGCCTTCTGCAGTTCGTCCTTCAGCACCCCGCGGTACCTGGTGCGGAACTTCTTCTGGTCGTCGAGCGAATAGGCGCCCTCCTGCGCCAGTCGCTGTCCGTAAAGCGTGGTTACGCTCTCGTGCTTCTTGATGAGGTCATACATGATCGGGTGAGTGTAGGACGGTTCGTCGGCTTCGTTGTGACCGAGCCGCCGGTAACAGATGATGTCCACTACCGCATCATAGCCGAACTTCTGCCGGAAGCGCATCGCAAGGTTGATTGCCCGCGCTACCGATTCCGGATAGTCTCCGTTGGCATGAAAGATCGGCACCGGCATGGTCTTGGCGATGTCGGTAGGGAAGAAGGTCGAGCGGGCGTCCCGGCTGGCGGTGGTAAAGCCGATCTGGTTGTTGAGGACGATGTGGATGGTGCCACCGGTGCGGTATCCTTTCAGCTGCATCAGGTTGAACGTCTCGGCAACCACGCCCTGCCCGGAGAACGCCGCGTCACCGTGAATCAGAACGGGCACGACCTTCTTGCGGTTCCAGTCCCGCCGCCGCCGCTGGATGGCGCGGCACTTGCCCTCCACAACCGGGTCGACTGCCTCGAGATGGCTGGGATTGGCTACCAGGCTGACGTGAATCTGCTTGCCGTCGGTGTTGGTGCAGACGATGCTGTGGCCAAGATGGTACTTCACGTCGCCGGTGCCGCCGTAGGTATACGGCATGTAGTTGTCGATGAACTTGCTGAAGGTCTCGACACCCGGCTTGCGCAGCGCATTGGTAAACACGTTCAGCCGGCCTCGATGGGCCATTCCCAGCACGATCTCTTTCAGTCCGCGGTCGGCCGCGCTGTCGAGAAGGTAACGCAACGCGGGGATCAGGACTTCGCCGCCCTCGAGTGAGAAGCGCTTCTGCCCGATAAAGTTGGATTGAACGAAGCGCTCGAACTCCTCCGCCTTGATCAGGTCCTTCTGGAATCGAATCTTCTGTTGCTGGGTCCAGTCATGACGGCTCTCCGTTGACTCGATCTTTTCGATAAGCCAACGGCGCATCGGTTTGTTCTGTATGTGCAGAACCTCGGCACCGATTGTGTCGCAGTAGGTGCGACGCAGCTCTTCCAGCAGGTCACGCAGCTTCATGCGCCCAGGCTGGAAATGACCTCCGCTGCTGAACTCCTGGTCGAGGTCGTCCTCTGAGAGCCCAAAGGCCGACAGAGAAAGTTTCTCGTAGTTGGTCTGCAGCGCGAAGTAGAGATAGCGCAGCTCCGGGGTGGAGTAGGTCTCCAGGGGATTGAGGTTGGCGTAGATGTAGCCTACGTCGCGGTAGGCCCAGATCAACGCGTTGACCCGGCTCTGCTTGAAGGCCGCCTGCGCCGCCGCAGGGTCGGCCGCCAGCGCTATTGCGGCTGCGGGGCCGGGTTGAGGCGGCGGCGCCGTTCCCTCGTAGCCGGAGCGCTCGATGCCCGGCGGGCCCGACGCTCCGTTCAGCCCGGAGTCGAACTGCTGGAAGTAGCGCCGCCAGGCTTCAGGCACGCTCTCCGGCTCGTTCTGCCAAACTCGGTACAGGTCCTCGACAAATCGGGCAGTCGAGAGATCCAGCATCTGCTGTTCCACGTTACCACCTCTCCTGGCAGGCAGGCGGAGAACGCCTGCCCGTCCTTTGCATTATCTGCGGACGCCCGGGGTTGCCGGCCGCGCTGCTTGCTTGTGTGCAGCCTGAGTGCGCCGGCCTGCGCTCGCGCACTCCTACTCGCGCGCGAGCAGTTTGCCGACCAGGCCCGGGATTTCGTCCGGCTTATCAGCTACGGGGACTCCGGCTGCGCTGAAGGCCTTGATCTTGGCCTCGGGGGTGCCTTTGCCTCCCGAGATTATGGCGCCGGCGTGCCCCATGCGCTTGCCGGGAGGCGCGGTTCGTCCCGAGATGAAGGCAACCACCGGCTTGGTCATCTTGTGTCGGATGAACTCCGCGGCCGCCTCTTCATCTTCGCCGCCGATCTCTCCGATCACCACAACCGCTTCAGTTTCTGCATCGGCTTCGAACAGCTCGAGCATGTCGGTGAACGAGGAGCCGATAACGGGGTCGCCGCCGATACCGATGCAGGTAGACTGGCCCAAACCGGCAGTGGTCAGGTTGTAGACAACTTCATAGGTCAGGGTTCCGCTGCGCGAAATCACGCCAATCGAGCCCGGCTTGTGGATGCGGGCCGGCATGATGCCGATCTTGCACTTGCCGGGCGAAATCAGTCCCGGGCAGTTGGGGCCGATCAGGAGCAGACCCTTGCGCTGGACGTAGTGGTAGTTCTCTACCATCTCCGCCACCGGAACGCCCTCGGTGATGCAGATAATCAGCGGGATGCCGGCGTCCGCGGCCTCACGTATTGCCGCTGAGGCAAAGCGCGCCGGAACAAAGATTACGCTGGCGTCGACCGGGGTCTCCTTCCGGCAATCCGCGATGCTGTTGTACACCGGGACGGCGTCGAGTTTCTCGCCGCCTTTGCCGGGTGTTACGCCGCCCACCACGTTGGTGCCGTCGGCCACCATGGCACGGGCGTGGAAGGATCCGTCGCGGCCGGTAATCCCCTGGACAATGACTCTGGTGTTTTCGTCAATCAAAATGCTCATCTGATATGCCTCTCGATCACGTGTGATCACGCTTGATTGCGTTCGGTTACGCTACGGATACAACCTTCTCCACTGCGGCGCTCAACTGCTCGGCGACCTCGAAGCCGGCATCGGCGAGCAGCTTGCGGCCCTCTTCCTCGTTGGTGCCGATCAGCCGGATCACCATCGGCAGCGAGATATCGATCTGCTTCATCGCCATCAGAATACCGTTGGCAATGTCGTCGCAGCGGGTGATGCCGCCGAAGATGTTGATCAGAATCGCCTTGACCCGCGGGTTGCGCGTGATGATGCGCAGCGCGTTGAGCACCTTTTCCGGATTCGAGCTCCCGCCCACATCGAGAAAATTGGCCGGCGTTCCGCCGTACAGCTTGATGATGTCCATGGTCGCCATCGCCAGGCCGGCGCCGTTGACAATGCAACCGATCTCGCCGTCCATGCTGACAAAACTCAGATTTGCCTCTTTGGCGTCGATCTCATCCTGCGAGTACTCCTCCGGGTTCTTCATCGCTTCTACGTCCGGGTGCTTGTACAGCGCGTTGTCGTCAAAGTTGACCTTGGCGTCGAGCGCCAGCAGCGTGCTGTCGTCCACCAGTGCGTACGGGTTGATCTCTACCAGCGAGCAGTCTTTCTCTACCGTCAGGCGATACATTTTCTCCACCACGTCGGTTGCCTGCTCGAGCAGCTGCGGCGTCTCGAACGCCTGCTCCAGGCACGCTTTCAACGCGGAAGCATCGATTCCGTCCAGTGGATTGATGTGGAAGCGCAGGATCTCCTCGGGTCGCTGTACCGCCAGCTCCTCGATGTCCACGCCGCCGGCCTTGCTCACCATCAGAATGTACTGCTTGTGGGCGCGATCGAGCGTCAGTCCCATGTAGTACTCTTTCTTGATGTCTGCCGCCGGAGCAATCATAACCTTTTCTACCGGCAGCTCTTTGATGGTCAGCCCCAGGATGGTTCGCGCGGCTTCCACCGCCTCATCGGCCGAGCGCGCCAGCTTCACACCGCCGGCTTTGCCGCGCCCGCCAACCAGCACTTGTGCTTTGATCACCACAAAGTCGCCGAGCGAGTTGAACGCCTCACGCGCCTGCTCCGCCTCGGTGACGACCGCCTGGTCCTGCACCGGAATTCCGTACGCTGCAAACAGCTCCTTCGCCTGATACTCGTGAATCTTCATTGGGTGTCCTCTTTTGGTTCTGCGGTCTGCTCACCGCGTGCCTCGCGGTACTTCTTGATCTCACGCTTGGTGAGGTTGATCAGTTTGGTGATCTTGATCTCGCGCGGACAGACCCTGGTGCACTCGAAGTGGTTCTCGCACGGCCACACGCCGTTGGGGGTGTCGAGAATACCCAGCCGCGCCTCAAGCCCCTTGTCGCGGCTGTCGAAGACAAATCGCGCCGCCTGGACTATGGCCGCGGGTCCGAGAAACTTCGGGTTCTTCTCGAGCACCGGGCAGGCCGAATAACACGCGGAACAGTTGATGCACTTGGTTGCGTCGTCGAACAGCGCCCGCTCTTCCGGCGACTGCCGGTACTCTTTCTCGTCGACCTCACTGCCGGCGATGAAGAACGGTTTGACGGCGCGAAACCTGGCGAAGAACTCCGACTGGTCGACCATCAGGTCGCGCTGTACCGGAAGGTGGCGCAGCGGTTCTATGCGCACGGTGGCCCCATCGGCCTCGGCCACGTCCTGTACCAGGGTTTTGCACGCCAACCGTTCCTTGCCGTTGATGCGCATCGCATCCGATCCGCACACACCGTGAGCGCAGCTCTTGCGGAACACCAGCGTGCCGTCCTGGTTGCGCGAGATCTCCATCAGTGCGTCCAGGACGCGGTCGGTTGGATCAACCGTCACGTCAAAGGTCTGATATCTCGGTTCACCGTCGGTTTCCGGATTGTAGCGCTGGATTTCGAGAGTGATGTTCATTACCGCTCCTTTCTTTAATAGGTCCGTGGTTTGGGTTCCCAGATGCTGGTATCCACCGCCTTGTAGCCAATGGCGACATCGCCTCCGCGCAGGGTTGCCATGGAGTGCTTGAGCCAGTTGGCGTCGTCGCGCTCCGGGTAGTCCTCGCGTGAATGGCCGCCGCGGCTCTCGGTACGGTTGAGCGCCGTCGCAGCGGTAACCAGCGACAGATCGAGCAGGTTTTCGAGTTCGAGAATGCCGAGTACCTCCTGGTTGTAGTTCTCGCTGCCGTCCTGCACGCGGACGTTGGCGAACTCTTGACGGAGGGCGTTGATCTCGGCCACTGCTTCCTTCATCTGCGGCTCGTTGCGGTAGACGCCGACTTTGGACATCATGATGTCCTGCATCTGCTTGTACAGCGGGCCGGGGTGGGCGCCCCTGGTCTTCTTGAGCGTTGCGATGCGCTCACGCGCCGCCTTGCCGGCGTCGGCGGGCAGCGTGGGTTGCGGCGCGTGCCTGACGAACTCGGCGATATGCTTGCCGGCGCGACGGCCGAAGACAATCAGGTCCACCAGGCTGTTGGTGCCGAGGCGGTTGGCGCCGTGCACCGATACGCAGGCGCACTCGCCGGCGGCGTAGAGCCCTTCATAGACGGTGTCCGCCGTGCAGACTTGCCCGTCGACATTGGTGGGGATACCGCCCATGGCGTAGTGGGCGGTCGGCTGAACCGGCATCGGCTGCTCCGCGGGGTCAACTGCCAGGTAGGTCTTGCAGAAGTCGGCGATGTCGGGAATCTTGGCGTAGACTTTCTCACGGCCGAGGTGGCTGGCATCCAGCATCACCCAGTCGTCGATCTGCCTGTCGCCGCGCATGCCGCGGCCCTCCTGTATCTCGGTCATGATTGCACGCGAAACCATGTCGCGCGGCGCCAGGTCAAGCAGGGTGGGTGCGTAGCGCTCCATGAAGCGCTCGCCGCTGCGGTTCTTGAGGATGCCGCCCTCGCCGCGCACCCCTTCGGTAATGAGGATGCCCATGCCGCGAATCCCGGTGGGATGAAACTGGTAGAACTCCATGTCTTCGAGCGGGATTCCGGCGCGCGCGAGCAGCGCGGGCCCGTCGCCGGTGTTGGCGTGTGCGTTGGAAGTGATCTTGAACATACGGCCGAACCCACCGGTGGCAAACATGATTGCTTTTGCCTTGAACACGTGAATCTCGCCGGTTGCCAGCTCAAACGTGACTATGCCGGCGGCGCGGGTTCCGTCCATGATTACTTCAACCACGTGAAACTCGTCAAAGAAGTGGACGTCGTTCTTGATGCACTGCTGGTAGAGCGTCTGCAGGATCATGTTGCCGGTGCGGTCGGCCGCGTAGCACGAGCGGTGCACCGGGGCCTCGCCGAAGTTCCGCGTATGACCGCCGAACCGGCGCTGATCGATCTTCCCTTCCGGCGTCCGCGAAAACGGGAGCCCCCGATTCTCGAGATCGTAGACGGCCTGAACCGCCTCGTCGGCAAGGATCCGCGCGGCGTTCTGGTCCACCAGGTAATCGCCACCTTTCACCGTATCGAAGGCGTGCCACTCGGGGTTGTCTTCATCCACGTTCCCCAGCGCGGCGCCGATGCCCCCCTGGGCGGCACCGGTGTGACTTCTGGTGGGATACAGCTTGGATACCACCGCGGTCCTGGCGGTCTTGCTGGCCTCGAGGGCCGCATACAGACCTGCCCCTCCGGCGCCGACAATAACGGCGTCAAACTCATGTGTCACAGTGAATGCTCCTTTTGTTGGATGTCCGATGCGGTGTGCAGCTGATCGTTGAAGGAGAGGAGCCCGGACGTTTCACGCGAGCCGGACTCCCATGCCAGTCGAACAGGTATTCATACGACTGGTAAATTATACAGTAAAAGTCACCTTTGGGAAAGCCTTAGCCGGCCTGTCAGATTGCCTTTGTGGAAAATCCGGCGCCGGTGACCCCCGCCTGCACCACGTCCTCGTCCTGTTGCGGTGTTCCGCCGCTGGCACCGACCGCTGCCACCAGTTCTCCGTCACGGTAAACCGGCACCGCGCCCTGACCCATTATGAAGTGACCGCCCTGGATCATAGTGAACGGAAGAAAGATGGCATCGCCCGCGCGATGCGACAGTTCTCCGCTGCTCACGCCCATACAAGCCGAAGCCACCGCCTTGCCGCGTGATATCTCCGGCGTTCGCCACGAAGCTCCGTCGGTGCGAACCATCGCGATCAGATCGCCTCGCGGGTCGGTGACCGAGACTCCCATCTTCACGCCGAGCTCGCCAATCCTGGTCTTGCATCCGTGCAGGATCTGCTCTGCTTCGGCCAACGTCAGTGGTTTCATACTCTCCTCCTCGTTCCTCGGTGTCGCTGCGTGCCTGAACTGATCGTAGAACCGCAACCGGTCGCTGTCAACGAGTTGCCCGCCTGCCGGGGCCGTGGTAGACTGGCAGTCAGGACTCACACCGTGATTGCAACCGAACTGGCGCAGAAGTTTGTTGATCGGTTCTGCTCGACGATTGGCTACAACGTCAACGTAATGGATACCGACGGCACGATAATCGCAGCGCGCGATACCCATCGCATCGGGACATACCACGAGGTTGCGCACGCACTGGTGGTGCAGAGCGAAGAGGCCGCGGTGGTGCTGCCTGACGCAGTGCTTCCTGCCGGAGTGCTGCCCGGCGTGAACCTGCCGGTGCGGCATCGCGGAGAAGTTGTCGGGGTGATTGGTGTGACCGGGAGCAGCCGTGACGTCGGCAACCTGGCGCACGCCGTTCGCACCGCCATCGAGACCATGCTCGAATACGAGTGGGAGCGCGAGCAACTCGAGCACCGTCAGGACCGCAAGAAGTTTCTGATCGATCTGCTGCTCTACAAGGAAGACAGTGACCCGGCACAGGTAGCAGGCCTTGCCGAGCGGTGCGGCTACGATCCTCGCTTGCCGCGTATGCCGATTGTTCTGGAACTTCCGGAGTCGGTTGGTCCGCACGACTACCTCCGTGCGGTTAAACTGAGTCCGCAGCATACCAGACAGGATCTCTCGTTCGTGGGCGCTTCGGGTCACGTCACCGTGTTCAAGGTTGTGCCCGATTGTTCCGGCGGCATTCTGCAGCTGATCCGGCAGGCGTTGACGGACTACTGTGCCGCGCTTGACGATGAGTGCCGTTCCGCCCGGCTTGAGCTGCCGGCGCGGTACGCAACCGGACCGGTTCAGGACGAGCTGCCGAAATACCGCTCCGCGCTTCGCACCGCACACTGGATTCTGCATCGCGGTTCAGACCGCATTGCATTCTACGCCGACCACGCGCACGACCTGCTGCTGCACTCTATTGCCCCGGACACGTGGCATACGGTGTTCGACTACCTCCTGGACCGAATGCGGCGTTCGGGCGTTCCTGGTTCGGTAACGTTGGAGCAGCTCGGCAGGACCTTTATGGTGCTGCGCGAACAGAACATGAGCCCGAAGCACGCTGCCGAGCGGCTGGGACTGCACCGCAACACCGTTGTGTTTCGGCTCAATCGGATCAATGATCTCTGCGGGCTGGATCCAACGCGAAACTGGCGCCACCGGGAGATGCTCTACCTGTTCTTTGACCATCTGGCCCGCCGCAGTTCGCCCGGTGAAATTCCGGCAGCAGGACCGGCGGCCGCACCGCAGCCCGCTACGGCTCCGTCACAGACGCCGCCGCAGCCCGCTTCCCCGACAACCCCGCCGCCGACAGCACCGGATTTAGCGTGATAGTACAGAATAAGAGCTGCCTGTTGGTCTTTAGCACCATTGGCCGCGGGCCGATCTGCCGGTAGACTGAGCGGGACGGATAACACTTCTCATTCTCAGGAGGGTAGATCATGGTTTCAGGGCCTATTGCACTCATCTTGCTGGTTGTGGCCGTAGCGCTGATCATTTTCGGCACGGCCAAGTTGCAGATGAATGCGTTCGTGGTACTGATCGGGGTTGCGTTCCTCTACGGTATCGGCGTGCGCATGCCGCTTGAAGAGATCGTCAGTCGCGTCACGGGAGGGTTTGGAGGTACACTTGGCGCGATCGGTATCGTGATCATCTGTGGAACGATCATCGGTACCATTCTCGAGAGAACCGGGGCAGCTATTTCCATCACGCAGGCCATTCTTGACCTGGTCGGTGAGAAGCGCGCGCCGCTGGCAATGAGTTTCGCCGGTTTTGTCGTGTCGGTTCCGGTATTCTGCGACTCGGGGTACGTCATTCTAACCCCGCTCAACAAGGCGCTTTCCGTTCAGGCCAAGAAATCGATGGCCATGATGGCGGTTGCGCTCGGTACCGGTCTGCACGCAACGCATGCGCTTGTTCCGCCGACGCCGGGCCCGATTGCCGCGGCCGCGGAGCTCAACGCCGATCTGGGTATGGTGATCGCGCTCGGCCTGCTGGCCGCGCTCGTCAGCATGTTCGCCGGTTACCTGTTTGCCATCAAGGTTGCCGGCAAGTACGACCTGGGTGCGGAGCTCGAGGAGTCTTACGACGACCTCAAGGCCAAGTACGGCAAACTGCCGGGAACCTTTCATTCGCTGTTGCCGCTGCTGGTTCCCATCGTGCTCATCGTGCTGAGCTCCATTGCGGCGTTCCCGGGTGAGCCGTTTGGTGATGGTGCCGTGTACAGCCTGTTCCGCTTCCTCGGAGCTCCGGCTACCGCACTCATCATCGGTGTGCTGATCTCGCTGACGCTGGTGCCGGCGCAGGACAAGGCGGAAGCGCGCAGCACCTGGATGGGCGACGGCGTGAAGAACGCGGCGCTGATCCTTGCGATTACCGGTGCCGGTGGTGCGTTCGGCCGCATTCTGCAGGGCTCGCCCATGGTCCCGTTTATTGAGCAATCGATGGAAGGCTTGCCGCTCGGGCTGTTCCTGCCGTTTGCAATTGCCGTCGCGTTGAAGATCGCGCAGGGAAGCGGCACGGTCTCGATCATCACGACCGCTGCAATCATGGCACCGCTCGTGCCGGTGTTCGGTCTCGATCCGGTACTGACGGTACTGGCAATTGGATCGGGTGCGGTTGTGGTTTCGCACGCCAACGACTCCTACTTCTGGGTGGTTACGCAGTTTGCCGGGATGCCCGCCTCCATGGGGTACAAGCTCTGGACGGTCTCAACCGGTGTGCAGGGTATCGCTTCGTTCCTGTTCGTTCTCATTCTCTCGATTTTCATGTAGTCTACTCAGTGCGGGGGAGACACGGGGTTCCGTGTCTCCCTGCCGCGCAGTCATCACGTAACTCATACACAATCGAACCACAGGGAGGTGCGACATGAGAATCGGCTTTATTGGTCTCGGCATCATGGGGAAGCCGATGGCCCGCAACCTGCTGAAAGCCGGATACGATCACGTGGTCTACGATATCGTTGAGGCAAACACGAACGACGTGGTCGCCGACGGGGCCGCCGCGGGCAGTTCGCCGCGCAACGTCGCCGAACAGGCCGATGTAGTCATCACCATGCTGCCCAACTCACCGGAAGTGAAACAGGCGGTGCTCGGAGAGGGCGGCGTGATCGAAGGCGTTCGCCCGGAGGCCATCGTGGTCGACATGAGCTCGATCGCGCCGCTGGCGGCACAGGAGGTTGCAGCCGAACTGCTGAAGAAGAACGTGAAGATGCTCGACGCGCCGGTCAGTGGCGGCGAGCCGAAGGCAATCGACGGTACACTTGCGATCATGGTCGGCGGTCCGCAGGACGCCTTTGACGCGGTCAAGGAGATCCTGCTGAAGATGGGTGCGTCGGCGGTGCGCTGTGGCGACATCGGCGCAGGCAACGTGACCAAGCTGGCAAACCAGATTATCGTGGCGCTGAATATCGCCGCGGTGTCCGAGGCAATGGTGCTGGCGACTAAGGCCGATGTCGATCCCGAGAATGTCTTCAATGCCATCAAGGGCGGGCTTGCAGGCAGCACGGTCATGAATGCCAAGATGCCCCTGATACTCGAGCGCAACTTCAAGCCCGGGTTCCGCATGGAGCTGCATATCAAGGATCTGCAGAACGCGCTGGATACCGCACACGAGATCGGCGTGCCGGTTCCGCTCACCGGCCAGGTAATGGAGTTCATGCAGGCACTGAAAGTGGCCGGCAAACAGAAAGATGATCACGGCGGCCTGGTGCAGTTCTACGAGCAGCTGGCCGGCACAGAGGTTCGGCGCAAGGGATGATCGGCAAACTGAAACTGAAGCTGATGCAGCGGCGTGCGTTCAGTGCCTATGCCGCCGGAGAGTTTGAGAAAGCGCGCCGGCTGTTTCGCCGGCTGCTGCAGGCGCAACCGGAAGCTGCCGGAATGCGGCACAACCTCGCCCTGACCCACATCGCGCTTGGCGACTACGACGAGGCCGAAGAGCTCCTCCTGACCGAGCTGGAGAACTTTGGCGAGTACTACCCGCGGGTGCGGGTGCTGGCCGATCTCTACTACGCCGCCGGGAACCGGGAGCAGTCGCGTGAGTTCTACGAGCGTTCGCTTGAAGCCGAGGCGCCGGAGGAAGACGTGGCACTGATCCGCAAGCGAATTGAGATTACCTCCGACGCGGACGCGTTTGCCACGGTCATGCAGGCGCACGAGGCGTTTGCCGACGGCAACCGGCTGATGGACGAGAAGCGGTGGGAAGAGGCAATTGAGGAGTTCGCGCGCGCTGCCGAGTGCGACGAAACCAACGTGCACGCGCTCAATAACGCCGGTACCATCTACCTCAACAACCTTGAGAACCCCGCCGCCGCCGTTGACTGCTTTCGCCGCGCATTGCGCTGGGCAAAGCTGCCGTGGGTAGTGCGCAACCTCGAACAGGCCGAGAAGGCCGCCGCGGAGGCGCAGCAGACCGGGCAAAAGGCCGATGCCGAGGCGTGATGGGCTTGAGCATTGCGCCCGACCGGAGTCGGAGGGCGGCAGCAACGGGAACGCACGGCGAGACTGTCGGCAGTGTCAGGCGAAAGCGGCCCAAAACTGAAACCGCCGTGCCTGTGGGGCGTCGGTTCGCCAGGAGCAGAAGAATGAATCAGAAGAGTGCACAGAGTATCGCCGAGGCGGCATTGCAGCGCGTAGACCCGGTAAAGATGATTACCGACTGCCTTTCGCTCTCCGGTGATACGCTGCAGATCAACACGGAAAAACAGAGCGTGTCGTTGGATCTTGGTCGTTTCAAGCGCATTATCGTGCTTGGTGCCGGGAAGGCCGGAGCCTCCATGGCGTTGGGCGTCGAACAGGTGCTGGGCGAGAGAATCGAAACCGGCCTGGTGGTGGTGAAGTACGAGCACGTGCGCGAGCTCGAGCGGGTTGAGCTGCTTGAGGCCGGCCATCCGGTTCCGGATGCCAACGGGGTGGCTGCTGCGCGCAGAATCGTAGAACTCGCCGAGAGTGCCGACGAGCAGACGCTCTGTCTGGTGCTGATATCCGGCGGCGGCTCAGCGCTGCTGACCCTCCCGGCGGCGGTTGAAGGCGTTGAGGTTACGCTGGAGGACACGCAGAGAACCACCGAGCTGCTGCTGGAGGCGGGTACTCCGATCCAGGAGATCAACTGCATCCGCAAGCACATATCGGCGGTCTCCGGGGGCCGTTTCTGCCGCAGTCTGCACCCGGCAACCACGGTCAGCCTGATTCTGTCGGACGTCGTTGGTGACGAGCTGGAGAGCATCGCCTCGGGACTGACCTGTCCCGATCCAACCACCTACAACGACGCCTGGGAGATCTCCGAGCGCTACCGCATCGCCGATCGTCTGCCGCAATCGGTACGGCGCATCCTTGAGGCCGGGCGCAAGGGCGAGATCCCTGAAACACCCAAGCAGGGTGAGAACGTATTCGAGCAGGTGCACAATGTGCTGATCGGAACCAACGCGCTGGCGCTCGAAGCAGCCGCGAAGCGCGCCCGTGAGCTGGGATACAACACGCTGATCCTGACGTCACAGCTTACCGGCGAGGCGCGCGAGATCGCCCGCTTCTTCAGCGGAATTGCCCGCGACCTGGTGCGCACTGAAACGCTGCAGCCCAGGCCGGCGTGCATCCTCGCCGGCGGGGAGACCACGGTGACGCTGCGCGGTTCGGGGAAGGGTGGCCGCAACCAGGAGATGGCGCTGGCGTTTCTCGGGGAAATCGCGGCCCGGCCGCACGCCTTTACCGGCGTGACGTTTCTCTCTACCGCCACCGACGGCAACGACGGCCCGACCGACGCGGCCGGTGCGTTTGCGGCGCGCGATCTTGTAGATACGGCGCAGGCCGCGGAGCTGTCGATCAACGCCTTCCTGGCCGCCAATGACTCGTATCATTTCTATGAGCAGCTGGGGGCGTTGTATAAGACCGGCCCGACCAACACCAACGTCTGCGACCTGCAGATTCTGCTGGTGGAGTAGGCGAGGCGGTACGCAGAAGTCGAATCGCCCGCCGGCGCCGCGCCGGTATATTTACCGCCCGCCGGGGCGCGGGAAACCGGCGCCGTGCCTGACTTCAGGTCCCGGCACGCAATCCGGCGCCGAGTTCGCGCGTTACTCGGAACGGCAGGCGTTCCTGGGCGTTACTCGAAAGCCTGGGCGCTCTCATCAACCGGCAGCGCTGCAGT
>PWMO01000138.1 GCA_003558175.1 Spirochaetaceae bacterium | reverse complement strand
CGATCTCGTTCAACGCGCGCACTTTGGCCAGGTTCTCGTCGGTCAGAAACGACTTGCGGAACGAGCGTGCGGTACGAGCCCGTGCATCCTCGGGCACGCCGCCCAGATACTTGTCGCTCAGAAGCCCCTGGGCCAGCGGCGAAAACACAATGCAGCCCATCCCCTGCTTCTCCAGCTCGTCGAGCAGCCCGTCTTCAATCCAGCGGTTGAGCATGGAGTAGGAGGGCTGGTGGATCAGACAGCGTACCCCCATCGAGCGCAGCATTTCGGCCGCCTCGGCGGTCTTCTTTGCCGAGTAGGACGAGATTCCCACGTAGAGCGCCTTGCCCTGCTGCACCGCCGATGCCAGCGCACCCATGGTCTCTTCCAGCGGAGTGTCGGGGTCAAAACGGTGCGAGTAGAAGATATCCACATATTCGAGACCCATGCGCCTCAGGCTCTGGTCAAGACTGGCAAGCAGCGACTTGCGCGATCCCCAGCTGCCGTACGGCCCCGGCCACATGTCGTAGCCCGCCTTGGTCGATATAATCAGCTCATCGCGATAGGGAGCGAAGTCGGTCTTGAGCATCCTGCCGAAATTCTCTTCCGCCGAACCCGGCGGAGGTCCGTAGTTATTGGCAAGATCGAAGTGGGTAATGCCCAGGTCAAACGCGCGCCGGACCATGGCGCGTCCGTTCTCGTACGAGAAGGTACCACCGAAGTTGTTCCACAGGCCAAATGAGATCGCCGGAAGCTTCAATCCGCTTCTGCCGCAGGTGTTGTAGGGAATCTGGTCGTACCGGTTTTCTGCTGCTACGTACATATGCTGTAACCTCCGCGGGCGATTGTAGCGCAGAATACAAGATACTGTACACACGGATACTGCGCGCGGCGCCCCCGGGGGCGCCGTACACAGCGGAAGTACCTACGGTGGGAGAAACTACGGTCGCAGTCTCTTCGCCAGCGACACCGCTTCGCGCACCAGCGCGCCCACGGCGGCAAAATCGCCGGCCTTGATCTTGTCAGACGGCACCATCCAGCTGCCGCCAACCGCCAGAATCGCTTTCAACGCCAGGTAGTCACCCAGGTTGGCCGCCGAGATGCCGCCGGTGGGGATATAGCGCACCTCGGTGTAGGGTGCCGCCATGGCCTTGATCATCTTGACGCCACCGGAAGCTTCAGCGGGAAAGAACTTCACCACCGAGAGTCCACGTGAGAGCGCCGACTCAACGCCGGTGGGGTTGTTGATGCCGGGCGTGATGGGGATCTTGTTGTCGACGCAGTAGTCCACCACTGCGGGGTTGAACCCGGGGGTGACGATGAACGACGCGCCGGCGTCCACCGCCTCTTTCACCTGGTCCACCGACAGAACCGTGCCCGCCCCGAGCAGCACGTCGGGGACATCGCGGCTGATGTTGCGGATAGCCGCGCCTGCCGCGGCGGTGCGGAAAGTGATCTCCGCCACGGGAAGCCCGTTGGCCTTGAGCGTCTCGGCAAGCGGCGTGGCTGATTCAGCCGAGTCCAGTTTGATCACCGGAACCAGAATGCACTTCTCAAGAGTCTGCAGTACGTCCATCTCGTGCTCCTATCTGTCTACCCGCGCGCTGCCGCCGGACATGATCTTCTCTACTTCTTTCAGCGACGCCATCGATGTGTCGCCGGGCGTGGTCATTGCCAGCGCACCGTGAGCCGCGCCGTAGTCAACGCACTGCTGCGGAGACTTGTCACTGAGGAAGCCGTAGATCAGCCCTGACGCAAAGCTGTCACCGCCGCCGACGCGATCAAGAATATCCAGCTCCGCGCGGTGCTGTGACTCGTAGAACTCGCCACCTGAGTAGAGGATTGCTCCCCAGTCGTTCACCGTGGCGCTTCGCACCTCGCGCAGCGTGGTGGCAACCGCCTGGAAGTTGGGGAACTCCTTGACCACGCGCCGGATCATGTTCTTGAACTTGTCGACCTCGATACCGGTGACGTCTTCACCAATCCCTTCCACCTCGAAGCCAAGCGCCGCGGTGAAGTCTTCTTCATTGCCCAGCATGACGTCGACGTATTTGGCGATCTCGCGGTTGACCTCCATCGCCCGCCTGGTGCCCCCGATGGCTTTCCAGAGCGACGGCCGGAAGTTGAGGTCGTAGCTGATGATGGTTCCCGCCTTGCGGGCGGCTTCCATCGCCTCGAGCACTACATCCGGCGTGGTGTCGGAGAGCGCGGCGAAGATACCGCCGCAATGAAACCAACGCGCGCCTTCGTCTTCAAAGATCTTCTTCCAGTTGATGTCGCCCTTCTTCAGCTTGCTGGCGGCGCTGTTGGCGCGGTCGGAGACGCCGAGCGCACCGCGTACGCCGAAGCCGCGTTCCGTGAAGTTCAATCCCACGCGAACGTCGCGCCCGATTCCGTCAAACGGAAACCACTTCACGTGCGAGGTATCGACGCCGCCCTGGTAGAGAAAGTCCAGCAGCAGATAGCCTACGTCGTTCTCGGGAATGCCGGTCACCACGGCGGTGTCCAGCCCGAAACAGCGCTTCAGGCCACGGGTAACGTTGTACTCGCCGCCCCCTTCCCACACGCGAAACGATCGCGCAGTCCGCACTCGGCCTTCGCCCGGATCCAGGCGCAGCATGATCTCACCAAGCGACACTGCATCCCATTTGCATTCGCTCTTTGGCCTGATGTTCATCTATACCCTCCTCGTGATGATGGTCACTGCCCCGCACGGCGCCAAAGGCGGACGCGACCACGCCGGCCGGCCGCAACGTGTCGACTCTCGACTCTCGACGCCGCAACGCTCAGGTTTCGTTCCTGAAGTATCTATTGCCTCCATATAAGAACAGCAACGAGCGTCTGTCAAGCGGCCCCGGCACTATGCTATCATACCGCATGACTCGAAAGCTCTACTATGAAGACCCGCTGCAGCGCAGTTTCAGCGCCACGGTTATCGGCGCTGCGCCGCACGGCAAAGGGTGCCGCGTGGTGCTCGATCAGACCTGCTTCTACCCGGAAGGCGGCGGACAGCCGGGCGACCGCGGCACGCTGAACGGGATTCCGGTGACCGAAGTGCGCAAAGAAGACGACACCGTGATTCACACCCTCGCCCGGCCGATCGGGGTGGACGAGGCCGGACCTGAGAACCCGGCCGTGCACGGGGAGCTCGACTGGGGGCACCGCTATGACTACATGCAACAGCACACCGGTCAGCACATTATCTCGGCTTCCATGATACACGTGGGCGGCTACAACACCGTCGCGGTGCACCAGGGCGAGCGCTACACCACCGTTGAATGTGACCGCGCTGAGATAGACGACGGCCGGCTGGAACAGATTGAGGAGCTGGCCAACGCCACGGTGGGGCGCAACCTGCCGCTGCGCGCGTTTGAGGCTCACGAGAGCGAGGCGCAGCAACTGGGGCTGCGGCGCGAACCGAAGGTCTCCGGGACCATCCGCATCGTAGAGATCGAAGGCTTTGACCGCGTGGCGTGCGGCGGCGTGCACCTGCCGTCAACCGGAGAGGTCGGCATGATCAAGCTGGTGGGAACCGAGCGGATACGCGGCAATCTGCGCACCATCTGGAAGATCGGCAACCGCGCGCTGGAGGATTACCGCGAGAAGACTACCATCGTCAACGCGCTCAACGAGCGATTCTCGGCGCAACAGCACGAGATCGTGGAGCGGGCGGAGAAACTTGACGCCGCGGTCAAGCAGGCGCAGTACAACGAGCGGGCGCTGCTGAAGCGTCTCTGTGCCGAGCTGTCCGACCGACTGCTGGAGCGATCCGCTTCCGCCTTCGGCGCTTCGGCCCCTGCTGCCGCTTCCGCCCCCGGCGCCGCGGACGCGGTTCGCCTTGTAACGCACCGCTTCGAGAACGAACAGCCGGAGCTGTTTCG
>PWMO01000115.1 GCA_003558175.1 Spirochaetaceae bacterium | reverse complement strand
CTTGTAGGCCAGCACGGAGTAGGCGGCGGCGTGCGACTTGTTGAACCCGTAGCCGGCAAACGGTTTGAGCAGGTTGAAGATCTGTTCCGCCTGTTCCTCGCTGTAGCCGCGCTCGAGCGCACCGGCGAGAAAGTCCTGCTTCATGCGCTCCATCTCGGCTTCTTTCTTCTTGCCCATCGCACGGCGCAGGATGTCGGCCTGTCCCAGTGAGAAACCGCCGACAATGCGCACGATCTCCATTACCTGTTCCTGGTAGACAATGACGCCGTAGGTCTCCTTCAGCACCGATTCGAGAGCGGGCAGGGGGTAGCGGATGGGCGTGCGGCCGTTCTTGGAGTCAACGAACTGATCGATATTCTCCATCGGACCGGGGCGGTAAAGCGCATTCAAGGCGATCAGGTCTTCAATGCGCTCCGGTCTGGCCCTGACAAGAATGCTCTGCATGCCCGAGCTCTCGAACTGGAACACCGCAGCGCTGCGTCCCTCGCCGAGCATGGCAAACGTGGCCGGGTCGCTCTCCGAAACGTGCTCCATGTCCAGTTCGATTCCATCGGCTCGTACCAGCTCCTGCGTGTGTTCAATCAGCGTGAGCGTCTTCAGGCCCAGGAAGTCCATCTTTACCAGACCGCAGTCTTCGAGCTGGTCCATGGTGTACTGGGTGGAGATGGACCCGGTCTTGGGGTCGCGGTAGAGCGGCACGTACTCGGTGAGTTCGCGCTGCCCGATTACAATGCCGGCGGCATGCGTCGAGGCGTGACGATGCATCCCCTCCAGCTTCAGGCTGACCTCGAGCAGCTCGCTGTAGACTCCGCCGCGCTCGCGCAGCGCCTGCAGCTCCGGTTCTCCGTCTATCGCTTCCTGCAGCTTGACTTTGGGCCCGCCGGGAACCAGCTTGGCGATGGCGTCTGCCTCGGCGTAGGGAATGTCGAGCACCCGCGCCACGTCACGGATCACCGCCTTGGCCTTCAGCGTGCCGAACGTGATGATCTGGCCGACCCGTTCGGCTCCGTACTTGCGGTGAACGTACTCGATCACCTCGCCGCGCCGCTCGTAGCAGAAGTCAATGTCAAAGTCCGGCATTGAGATGCGATCAGGGTTGAGAAACCGCTCAAACAGCAGGCCGTACTTGAGCGGGTCTATGTCGGTGATCCCAAGGGCGTAAGCAACAATTGAACCGGCACCGGAACCGCGCCCCGGGCCGACCGGGATACCGTTGTCGCGGGCGAACTTGATGAAGTCCCAGACAATCAGGAAGTAGCCGGTAAACCCCATTGAGATGACGGTTTCCAGCTCGTAGTCGGCCCGCGAGCGAACCTCGCCGACGGCGTCTGCGTAGCGCTGCCGCAGGCCCTCGTGGGTGAGGTGGCGCAGATAGTCGTCGGCGGAGGCAAACTCCGGCGGGATCTCGTAATCCGGGAAGCGGGGGCCGGGCAGGTCGATTTCCAGGTCGCAGCGCTCGGCGATGGCGAGGCTGTTGGCGAGAGCCTGCGGCACATCGGGAAAGAGTGCCTGCATCTCGTCGGCGCTCTTGAGGTAGAACTGGTCCGACGAGAATCGAAAGCGGTTTGTCTCGTGCTTCTTCTTGTTGGACCCGATGCACATCAGGACGTCTTGCGCGTTGGCGTCGCTGCGGTCCACGTAGTGCACATCGTTGGTGGCTACCAGCGGAATGCCGCTGCGTTGTGCAATCTGCATCAGGCCCTGGTTGACCACCCGCTGCTCGGGCAGGCCGTGCTCCTGCAGTTCCAGAAAGAAGTTCTCCGGTCCGAACAGGTCGCGGTAGCGCAGGGCCGCCTGGTAGGCGTCTTCAAAGCGGTTCTGGCGCAACATGCGCGGCACTTCGCCCGATAGCGTTCCGCTGAGCGCGATCAGCCCTTCGTGGTGAAGCGCCAGCAGCTCATGATCGATTCGCGGCTTGTAGTAGAACCCTTCGGTGTAGCCGGCCGAGCTGAGCTTGATGAGGTTACGGTAGCCCCGCTGGTTGATCGCCAGCAGCACCAGGCGGTCCATGCGGTTCTCCGACTCCTGAACCGAGCGCAGGTGGCGCGACCTGGTGGCGATGTAGGCGTCCATGCCGATGATCGGGCGGATTCCGGCCGAGCGGCACTCCTTGTAGAACTCGAGCGCTCCGAACATATTGCCGTCGTCGGTCAGCGCGAGGTGCTGCATCCCGAGATTCTTGGCGCGATGCACCAGCGCCTTGATTTGCGCAGCACCCTTCAGGAGGCTGTAGTCGGAATGTGTGTGGAGGTGTACGAAATCTGCCACTGGGACACTCTTCACCGCGCATGATAATCAATTCCCCGATCGCTGTAAAGCGAATCGCGCGGAACCGCCGCTGCTACGCGAGCACCTCGGGGTGGCCCAGGCGTGCCAGCATCAGGCGGGTCAGGCTCAGTGCCCGATGTACCTGCAGCGGCGTGAGCGCCATATCGGACCGCCCGACTTCGTCTTCCACGCCTCTGAGGAACGTCTGGATCTCGCGCTGCGGCAGTGGGATTCTGCGTCCGACCAGGTCCGCCTCGCGCTCACGGTTGCGGAACATCGAGGGGCGGTGGCCGCAGAAGGTCAGGCGGAAATCGTCCAGCGCACCCTTGTCTGCCTTCGCCAGTGCGCAGAACACCAACGGCGAGGTGTTCGAGAGATGGATCGTACCGAGCTGGCGAAACACCTGAACGTTCCAGTGTTCCAGCGGAATCCGAATCCTGGTCAGTATCTCGCCCTCGCCGAGGTTGGGGGTCCCGTGCGGCTCGCGGAACCGGCTGGCCGGTATCCAGCGCGTGTTTCCCTGCCGCCGTATCTCGTAACGCACGTCCATAATCGAGAGCAACGGCGTCACCGAAAAGATCTGCCCGAAACTGCAGATGTTGCCGCCCAGGGTTGCCAGGGAGTAGAGACCTGGAGGGCCGATATGGTGAATGGCGCTGTAGAACGCGGGCGGAAGGATATTGGAGCCGATCTGCAGGATGCGAGCCACCGTTGCGGTAGCCCCGATCTCGAGGTAGCGTTCCGTACGCGAAACCCGGCGCAGCTCTTCGATTGCCTGCAGCGAGATCACCTCCGTCGGCAGTGCAAACTGCGCCTTGGTAACTCCGCGCAGCAGTTCGGTTCCGCCGGCGTAGATCGCCGCCCGCGGTTTGCTGCGGTAGAGCTGAAGCAGTTCCGCGAGTGACTCGGGCATGTGGATGTGAACTCGCTTATCGGCCTCTGCCATGTAACCGTTTCCTTCTCACTTCGGCGGAATAGCGAATCGCGTTGGCGTATCGGCCATAGCTGGTGCAACGGCACTGCACGGCGGCGACCGCCCGCTTCAGGTCGGCCGGTGAGGGGGTGGGGTGGCTGGTGATCGCCCAATGGGTGGTGAGAACCTTGGCGGAGGCACAGAAGGCGCACGGCACAGTGCCGGCGCGCAGAAAGCCGATTTCGATATCGCGAAACTCGCGCGTCTCCATGAACCCTTCGATCGTGGTTACCTCACAGTTGTGAACCCGAAACACCGGTATCATGCAGGAAAGTGCGAGCTCGCCGTTGAGCAGAATTGAGCAGAAGCCGCACGTCCCGTAGAGGCAGCCGGGCCTGGCCCCGGTCAGGGCGAAGTCCTTGCGCAGGACCTCGATCAACCGGGTGTTTGGCTGCACCTGAATCGAGACGGGCTCGCCGTTCAGCACAAACGAAAGCCTCATGTCTCGTCCTCCCGGGTACTCTGCGGTGCGGTAGCGGAGTCCGCAACGGGGTCTGCCTGCGTGGAGGTCCCCGACGAGCTGCCGTCGGCGGTGCCGTGTTGAATCGTGCCGTAGCTGGATTCTGCCTCGACACCGTCTTCGTCTTCGACAGTGGCTTCGTCTTCGTCCATATCGCCTTCAGTG
>PWMO01000464.1 GCA_003558175.1 Spirochaetaceae bacterium | reverse complement strand
CCGGCGGACCAGCGAAGGTGGCAACGATTGCGAGCGCGCTGTTTGGCTCGATCTCCGGCAGCGCCAGTGCCAACGTTGCCACCACCGGCTCATTCACTATTCCCATGATGCGCCGGCTGAAGTACAAGCCGGAAGTTGCCGCCGCCGTTGAGGCTACCGCCAGCACCGGTGGACAGATCATGCCGCCGATCATGGGTGCCGGCGCGTTCGTGCTGGCGGAGCTTACCGAGACCCCCTATCTGGAGGTGGTCTATCGGGCGATGATTCCAGCGCTCTGTTTCTTCTTCGCCGTTGGGCTGGGGATCCACTTCTACGCTCGTCGCGAAGGCTACGTGGGGCTGCCGGAAGAAGAACTGCCGCGCTGGCGAGCCACGCTGC
This sequence comes from Spirochaetaceae bacterium, assembly GCA_003558175.1. Lineage (GTDB taxonomy): Bacteria > Spirochaetota > Spirochaetia > DSM-27196 > PWMO01 > PWMO01. Next base: position 3,491 of record PWMO01000464.1, on the reverse strand, counting down.
GCGCGAGCACCTTCTTTCTGCTTCCCTTTGTGGTTCTGCTTGCGTGGATGATCGGCGGCTACACGCCGCAGTATGCGGCGTTCTGGGCAACCCTGGTTGCGCTTCCGCTCTCCCTGATCACGGCGGATTGGAAGCTCGACGTCAAGAACGCGCTGCCGCAACTCAAAGCCGCGGCAGTCAACGGCGCACGCCAGGCAGCGGTTATCGCGGCCATATCCGCGAGCGCGCAGGTGATCATCTCGATTATCGCCATGACCGGGCTGGGCGTAAAGATAAGCACGTTGATACTCTCGGTGAGTCAGGGGCAGCTGTTCCTGACACTGGTGCTGATTGCTTGTACCAGCATTGTCCTCGGCATGCAGGTGCCGACTACCGCAGCGTATATCATGGCGGTTGTGGTGGGCGGCCCGGTGCTCATCACCTTCGGCCTGCCTCCGATCGCAGCACACCTGTTTGTCTTCTACTTCGCCATTCTCTCGGCCATCACTCCTCCAATCTGCGGTGGAGTATTTATAGCCGCGGGCATGGCCGACGCCGACTGGGTTGCGTCCGCCAAGATCGCGCTCAAGCTCAGCTTTGCGGCGTTCTTTGTGCCGTTTGTGTTCATCTACGATCCGGCTCTGCTACTGATTGGCACGCTGCCGGAAATTGCCTACGCACTGCTGCGAACGGGAGCCGCGATGGTCTTCCTGGCCGGCGGCCTTATGCGCTACTGGCGGCGTGAGATCTTTGTCGTACGCCGCGCCCTGCTGCTTACCGCCGGGGTTCTGCTACTGTTCCCGCTGCCGGTGCTGAGCGTCTCGGGCGCTACGCTCGGCTTGTTGCTGCTGTTTCTGTGAGCGTGCGCGTCGAGCAAGGGGCCCCGTTCAGCCGTTCACAACCAGCGATAACACCTCACCGGCTCTGCCGCGAATTGAGATGGTTGCCGCTGCCGTCAGCGGCGTGGGGTCTGGATTGATCTCTACCACCGTAGCGTCGGCTTCCAGTGCCGTCTCGGGCAGCATTGCTGCCGGGTAGACCACCGCCGAGGTGCCGATCACCAGAAACAGCGAAGCGCTCTCGGCTACCGTGAACGCGCGCTCGACCGCCGCCTCATCCAGGCTCTCGCCAAACCATACCACGTCCGGACGCAGATACCCGCCGCAACTCGGGCAGCGCGGAACCTCCGGCGGCCGCATGTGTGCCTCAGCGTCACCGGCAAAAGCGGCGCGCGCCTCAGCGGACTCCTCCCCGACTGTGTAGGCCACGCAGCCTGAGAAACAGCGCACGCGCATGATATTGCCGTGGATCTCGGTCACGTGCCGGCTGCCTGCCCGCGAGTGCAGACCGTCTACGTTCTGCGTTACCAGCGAGAACTCGGCACCGCGGTCGACCGTCTCTGCCTCAAGCCGTGCCAGAGCCACGTGCCCCGGATTGGGCTGCACCGCCAGCACGGAGGTTCGCCGCTCCGCATACCAGCGCCATACCGTCTGAGGGTCACGCCGAAACGCTTCTGGTGTTGCAAGATCCTGTGGGCTGAAGCGCGACCAGTGGCCGGTCTGGGCGTCCCGGAACGTCGGGATCCCGCTCTCCGCCGAGACCCCGGCCCCGGTGAGCACACCGATGCTCGCTGCCTCTTGCAGTAGTGTCTTTACCTGTCGGATCGCCTTAGCCTGACCTTCCAAATCACCTCCTCATGTCTGCTTCTACGGGCCCTTATCGACGCCTATCGGCGAGCGCGAAAATCAACGCCGGCCTGCTGCTGGTAGAAGAGACTGACGGCGCTGGCATCTTTCTCGCCGTACTGCTCTTTGCAGATGCGAAACACCTGCTCAACCATGCTCCCCACCGGCGTAGGAGTTCCCAGCTTTTTTGCCGCGTTGGTAATGATGTCGAGATCCTTGCACATCAACGACAGCTTGAAGCCCGGCTCATAGTTTCCCGAAAGATAGACCGGGAACTTTGCATTGAGCAGCCGGCTGTCGGCGGTAGCGTTGCGAAGTACTTCGTACAGCTTTTCCGGGTCCATTCCCGCCTTGATGGCGATACTGAGCGCTTCGGCCATGGCGGCAAACTGCGCGCCGGCGAGCAGATTGTTGGCCATCTTGGCTGCCAGCCCCATACCGCTCTCTCCGCAGTGGACGACGCTCTTTCCCAGCGACTGCAGAATCGGCAGGTACTGCTTAAACGCGTTCTCATCGCCACCAACCATGATGGCCAGCGTAGCCGCCGCGGCACCTTCAGGCCCTCCGCTGATAGGGGCATCGAGAAACCGCCCTCCCACAGCCGCCAGCCGACCGGCAAACTCCCGGCTGCGGGTCAGGTCGATGGTACTCATATCAAAGACCGTTCCGTCCGGACGGATCCCGGCCGCAACACCGTCGGCGGAGAACAGCGTTTCTTCAACCTCGGGTGCGTCCGGCAGCACCAGGAAGATCAGATCGGCATTCTGCGCCACTTCGCGCGGAGAGCTGCAGATCCGGGCTCCCCGTTTCTCAAGCTCCAGCGCGGGCTGCTTGTTGGAGTGATAGGTGACATACAGCTCATGCCCGCCCTCGATCAAATTCACTGCGACGGGAAACCCCATCGCCCCCAGTCCAATTACACCGGTCTTTGCCACGCTCGGCCTCCTGTCTTCAAATCTCCTGCTTGACCTCCTGAGACTATATTGCGGTCGAGCGGCGGCGGTCAACGCCGTGAGACTCCCCGGAGACTCGCTCGCCGCTTCGCGATTTCTGCCGGCCGGTCTTCCGGCTCCACTAAGCATTCGCCTATTCAACCGGTCTGATATCACGTTCATCCCACACGATCCTGCCGTTGGTATCGATGTAGCGCATGAAGCGGCCGCGCAGCGGTCTATCAAGCTTTCTTCCATCTAAAGTATGAATCTCGACCGGCTCTATAACGCGTGCCAGCCCGTCACGAAACGAGAACGGCACACGAAACCGGGGCTCGATAACCATATTCCCCTGACGATCAATCGCCCCCCAAAGCCCTTCCCGGTTACTGAAAGGGCCGGGCTGATCAAGTTCCACTGCTACTGCCGCCAGTCCTTCAGAGAAAGGATTGACGTCCGCGTATAAGGGCTCTATCACAAACTCGCCACTGCGGTCGATGAAACCCCAACGCCGCGGCATCTCCGGGGTTCCCTCTCGGTCAGAAACTCTCACCGCAGCAAGCCCGTCGGAAAAGGGTCTCAGGTCGTCCCAGTTGTTGCCCTCTAACGCTCTTTCGCCGTACCGATCGATAAATAAGCTGGTCCCAGACATATCTTGGGGATATCGAAGAGCCTTCACCGCAGCGTAGCCTTCAGAGAACGAATAGAGATGCGTAGCGAAATAGCTGCGCTCAGGTATGATTACATGACCCCTCTCATCCAGAAACACTACGGTACGCACTCCCCTTTGCGATGCATCAACGACGCACAGCAGTCTGCCTTCCTGGTAGTGATGTTGATAGCCGGTGAAACTCTCCCCAGGGAATGGCGATGACTCAAAGACCCGCAACCCCCT
>PWMO01000134.1 GCA_003558175.1 Spirochaetaceae bacterium | reverse complement strand
GGTGGTCCTGCCCGCCATCGACCGCGAGCTCTTCCAGTTCGCCACCGTGCAGGTCCACCTCGACACGTCGCGCCTGCAGTCGCTCGGCTTCCGCGTCCGCTACAAGAGCCTCGCCGAGGGCTACCCGCCCGTGCTGCGCTGGTTCCAGGAGCAGGGCTGGATGCCGGTCTACGACGCGGAGGCGCGCCGCTGGGCCGGCCGGACGGGGATCCGCTTCGAGGAGACGATGGCGGGGACGTGGCGTCGGCCCGACCGCGGCACGGCGCTGCCCTTCCGCTTCACCGTCGAGGCGCGCGCGGGCAGCGTGCGGCGCCTGCGGCGCGACGGCCGGCTGGCGCTGCGCGGGGTGATGGCGGCCGACGGCCTCGCCTCGGAGCAGCCGTGCGAGGGCTCCTTGACGATCGGCCTGCGGCCGCCGCGGGGCATCCTGTCCGGGCTCGACCTGGCGCTCCGCCCCTTCGCCGAGCTCCACTACGAGCTCGCCTTCGCGGGGGATGACGGCCGCGCCTACCGCTTCGAGGGCAAGAAGGAGGTCCGCGCGCTGCGCGTCTTCGAGACGATGACGACGCTACCCGGCCGCATCACGCTCGCGGAGACCGGCGAGGAGGTGGGGCTGGCGACGGCCCGCTTCGACCTGCGCCGCGACCTGCTGCGCTTCGCCCGCTCGGTCGAGCTCACCCGGCGCGAGCGCGAGATTGTGGGTCTGATCTGCATTGGCGCCACCAACCAGGAGATTGCCGACAAGCTCTTCATCAGCACCAACACGGTCAAGACGCATATCTACAAGATCTATAAGAAGATACACGTCCCCAACCGCATGCAGGCCGCCCTCTGGGGTGCAAAAAACCTCTAGCTATAATGCATAGGTATTCATAAATCAGTACTACGTCCGGGTACGCGCCGTCATACCGGGGGACGAGTCTGCGTCGCACTTAATGATAGCCGACTGCTGCAATCATCATTATCTGAATAGCACCAAACACATACCTTCGCTCGATACCAACTCCGCTCATCACGGGCTATCCTTAGCATCAACACACGGTGGGCTCAGCCCCACCGCGCCGGCCGGAGCCTGTTGCGGCGGCCCGGGCGGTGAGCAGGGTGCAAGGTTTACGGGCTCTTCGCGCTGGAAAAGGCGCGACGCTGCCCCGGATCCCGCTATGCCCTGACCGTTACCCTGGCGGAGTAAACCCGCCGCAGCCCAAAAAGGCAGAGTTAAAAGTGAAAAGACAAACACCTCACTCCGCGCGATCACGCCTGCCGTGGAAGCGCAGCCTGCCGCCGACCAACGGCAACGCGCCGTTCGGCATCTACAGCCCCCGGTTTTTCTCCCAACTGCTGCAGTACGAAAAAACGCGCTCTGAACGCACCAACACTACAATCTCGCTCCTGGCAATTGAGCTGGGCGCCGGCGCTGCGCAGCGCTACGACGCCGCGGCCATAGCCGAGGCGCTGAAGGCGCGCATCCGGCGCACCGACGCGGTGGGCTGGCTGGACATGGAGCGCATCGGCGTCTTGCTGCCGGGAACCAGCGAGCAGGGTGCCGAAGCGTTTGCTGCAACGGTGGCAGCGGCGCTGCCGGGCCTCTGCGGCACCATGGAGGTCTCTACCCACCCCAGCTTCCCGCGTCCGCGGAGCGTGCGCCGCAGGGCGGACGAGCAGGTGTTCCCGTTTGGCGACGACGGCTGTCCCGACCCGGTGGCGCTGGGTACCAGCCTGGAGCGGGCCGTTCTGCCGCCCATCCCGCTCTGGAAGCGCACCCTGGACCTGGTGGGTGCCACGCTGGCCGGGCTGCTGCTGCTGCCGTTGATCCTGCTGGTGGCGCTCTACATCAAGATTGTCTCTCCGGGGCCGGTGCTCTTCAGCCAGGCGCGCATCGGACGCGGCGGGCGCGAGTTCCGCTTTATCAAGTTTCGCAGCATGCATCACAATACGGACGAGAGCCTGCACGCACAGCACGCTACCGATTTCATCCGTTCCGACGGCAACATGCAGAAGCTCGACACGCGCGACCCGCGTATCTTTTTTGGCGGCAACGTGCTGCGCGTCTCCTGCATGGACGAGCTGCCACAGCTCTGGAACGTGCTGCGCGGCGACATGAGCCTGGTGGGACCGCGGCCGTGCATCCCGTACGAGGCGGCCGAGTACCAGCGCTGGCACCGCCACCGCTTTGACATTCTGCCCGGAATGACCGGCCTGTGGCAGGTCAGCGGCAAGAACAAGCTCACCTTTGCCGAGATGATCCGGCTGGATATCAGCTACCAGCGCACCATGTCTCTGTGGCGCGATCTGCTGATCCTGCTGCGTACCATTCCCACCGTCTTCGGCCTGGTGGGAGAGGCGGTGCTGCGCAAGCTGTCACGGGTGCGTTCGCGCGCGGCTGCGCCCACGCGGCAAGAGGGGTCCGAATGCATAGATTGACGGCTTGCCGGGTGGGACTTCTGCTGCTGCTGACCGCTCTGGCCGTGCCGGCCACGGCGCAGAGCATTGAGGTGCGCGACGGGGCGGACGCGGTGGGTTTCGGCCTCTACAGCGAGTTCAGCACCAGCGAACTGCTGACGCTCAACGGCTACACCGCGTTCTCTATTGCCGGGACCATGGACGTAGGCGGCTACCTGGGCCGCGTCTCTGAGACGGTCAACGGTGTGCAGGGTGACAGCATGACGGTGGGCTTTGTCTACAACGTGATCCCCATCCGCCAGAGCGAGAGCATCCCCATATCGCTGCAACTGAGGCTGACCTGGGGCCTGACGCTGGTAAACCGCGACGTGGTGGTTGCCGAGCTGCAGGACCGTCTGGGCGACCTGCCGACGGAGTTTGACCTTGAAACGGTAGACGGCACCCGCAGCGGCTACACCCTGGGCGCCGGCATCAGCCGCGACTTCGCGCTGGGCGGGCCGTACTGGCTGCGCCTGGGGGCGGACGTTGAGTTCCGCACCGCGCGCTCGACCTACAGCGCGGTCTTTGCCGTGGGGGACGATGACGATGCAGACGCACCACGGGTGGTGGGCTTCCGCCAGACGGATCTGCTCTACGTTCCCAGCGCCGCTCTCAGCGTGCGCATACCTGACGGGCCGGTAGTTACCTTCGGCTCGCGCTTCTGGTTTGACGATGGCAGCAACGTTGTTGTGCGTCCGGAGTTGAATCTTGTCTGGCTACGATACCAGTAGTCTTCTGGAGGCACCCATGAGTCCGGCAGCCGCTGCGGAACGCAGGCGCCTGGAACGCTTCTCGCTTGACGTTCCGGCAGTAATCAGTACCCGGGGACCGCACATTGGGCGGCATCACCGTTTTACCGCGCACACGCGCGATGTGTCGGCCAACGGCGCCTTCATCTACCTTGATCAGGCCCCGGGGGTGGGTACCCGGGTTCGGGTGGAGATGGAGTTTACCATAGACAGTCTGCGGGATCTGCTCAACGTTCCGGAGCACGTGCATATCAAGGTGAACGGGAGGGTCATCAGGCGCAACAGTGAAGGGGTGGGCGTACAGTTTGACGCCCAGCTGAAGATAGAGCAACCGGGCACGCCCGGGGAGGTAAAAACCCATGAACCACAACTCAACGGAGAAGACCAGGACGGAGACGGCGGAGACGACCGCTAAGAGCTGGCGCCCGCTGTTTGCAACCAACGGATCGGGCCGTGGCGACAGCCACGGCGTCTACAGTACGGTAGAACTGCAGCAGCTGATAGAATACGAGCGGCTGCAGGCGGAGCGCCTGGGGGCACCCAACGCGCTTCTGGTATGCCACCTCAACGGGTCGGTCGGCAACAAACGCGCGGTGCGCCGCGTTGTACGCACCATCATGCACACGGTGCGCGCCACCGACCACATCGGCTGGAAGAGCGAAGAAGAACTGGCGGTGCTGCTG
>PWMO01000542.1 GCA_003558175.1 Spirochaetaceae bacterium | reverse complement strand
TCCGCTCTGGACCACCTTTCCGGTGATGCCTTCGCCGAGCATGTAGCGGCCGCGCTCGCGCTGGCTGTTGGAGAGACCGTACGCCGATTCGATGAAGATCTCGCCGGTCTGCCGGTTCAGCAGCGTGATCGCGCCCCGGTGCATGCCGAGATGATCGGTGACGGCCTTCAGAACCGGATGGATCACCAGTTTTAGGTCCATGCTCTGATCGAGAATCTGGCTGATCTCGAACAGAAGTGAGAGTTCCTCGAACTTTCCGTGGTAGGAGTTGGTCTCCTGCTGATTTGACACTGCGGGTTGCCTCCTGCGTCAGCTGCAATACTACAATAATGTATGATTGTTCACAAGAACTCGGAATCCTGATACGATCGTCCAACCGCGACACCCAACGGTGCTACCTGCCGGACTGTTACGAAGCTTGTGAAGCCGGGAGCAATCTTCGGCCGCTGCGGTTCATGCTTGAAGGAGAAATAATGACGGTTTTCCTGGACTTTGACGGCGTACTGTGTGACTCGGTTCTCGAGTGTTTTGTGTCTTCGTGGATTGCCTGGTATCGGGAGATTCGCGGTGAAGAACCCGCTTCGGTTCCGCTCGAGCATCGCGAGCTGTTCTACCGCTACCGGCCGTTCATGCGAACCGGCGAGGACTTTGTGTTCCTGCAAGACCTCATTTCGCGCGGGGTCTCAATTGAGAGCCAGGAGCAGTTTGATCTGCTCCTCGACCAGGTGGGCAGCGAGACCATGCTGCGTTATCGCAGGCAGATTTACGCCGTCCGCGAGAGGCTGCTGCGCGACGACCGCGAAGCGTGGCTGCGCCTGAACCGGGGCTTCTCCCACGTGCGTGAGTTACTGGACGCCTTAGCCGCCGACCGGAGCTGCTACATACTCTCGACCAAGAAAGAGCAGTTTATCCTGGAGATTCTCGCCGCGGCGGGAATCTGTTGGCCCCCCGAACGCGCGATCTGTTCCGAGCAGCGACCGAAGCTTTCGATCATTCAGGAGATTCTGGCAGAGCGTGGTGATTCAGTGGCGCATTACGTTGAGGATCAGCCGGACCATTTCACCGATCCGGAGGCGCGACGAACATTGCCGTTCACTCTGCACTGTTATCTGGCACAATGGGGATACGTGCAGCGGCAGTGGCTGAGCGACGACGCTGCCACCCGCTCCGCCTATCGTGTCATCGATGCCGGGAGATTCCAGAGCCTGATCACGCAATGGACGTCGAACTCCGCAGGGTAACGATCGGTAACCGTTGCGGAGGTATCAACGACCTGCGGCACGGGCAGGTAACGCGCAGCGCCGGAGTGGCTCAGGGCTCCTCGTTGCCTTCGACTTCGTCGCGTTGGAGCAGGGAGAGAAACTCTTCCGGAGAGACCACATCCTCGTGACGGACGTCTTCGTCGCTACCGCGCTGCAGCAGCAACCTGATGTCCTCGACATCCTGAAGGTGCTCGCTGCGGTGGGAATGTACGCGTCCCGCGTAGGCTGCGAGGTGCACGTACTGCGGGGTCTCGGCGTTGAGGCAGGCGTGAAGCACTTCAACAAAGCTGATCTTTGTCTGCAGAATGGCCCGGAGGTATTCGTCGCGGCGCATCAGGTGCGGGTTTTCCTGCAGTGTGCGATAGAGCTTCTGCACGGTGGTGTGGATGAAATGGATGTCCTCGACCATGCGGTCGCGAAACAGCTCGGCGTCGACTTCGAGCTGAATTGCAGCCTTCAGGGTCTTGATCATCGTCTGGAGCAAAAAGATGTCGTCTTCGTAGTTGATCTTGATTGCCATTGTGGGTCCCGTACTCAATTCTCGGTGTTCAGGCCGTTTGGCTTGACACGCATCGATCAGCGTGGTAGCTTGTGCCAACCTCTTTACCATCGGTATCAGAAGAACAATAGCACGCCGATGGTCATAAGTCCGCAAGGAGGGACAATGACAAGACGGTATGAGGCGGTTTGCGTCTTTCGTCCGGAGGACGAGGCGTTCACCAAGGGAAAGGAAGCGGTTCGGGCCGAGTTGCAGGGCCTCGGAGCCGCTTTTGTGAAAGAAGACGACATGGGGCAAAGAACCTTTGCCTACCCGATCAAAAAACTGAATCAGGGACACTACTACATCTTCTTCGTCGACATGGAACCTGAGCAGGCTCATCAGGTTGAAGCTGCGCTGAAACACAAAGAGGATCTGCTGCGGTTCCTGATGGTACGTCAGGAAAAGTAACATGAAGGATATAAACCACGTCGTCCTGGTTGGGCGCCTGACGCGCGACGCCGAGCTGCGCTACACCAACAGTGGATTGCAGATCTGCAAATTTGCCGTTGCGGTGAACACCAGCAAGAAATCGGGCGATACGTGGACGGACGAGGCCAACTTCTTCGACTGTGTACTCATGGGCCGACAGGCCGAGTCCATCCACCGTTTCCTCAAGAAGGGGCAGCAGGTCGGAGTCGAGGGAGAACTTCGGCACGACCGCTGGGAACAGGACGGGCAGAAGCGCAGTCGGGTAGAGATCTTTGCTCAGTTTGTACAGCTGCTCGGTGGCAGGCCCGGCGGTGGAGCTTCCTCCGGCCAGTCAGGCGGTGGTGACCGCGGTGAAAGCCGATCGTCGAACGACGAGCCAATCGGCGAACCTGACCGGTTCGAAGACGACGTTCCGTTCTAACGCCTGGCGTGCTGACGCGCAATCCAACGGTGACAGATCAGGGAGAGAGAGAATATGTCAGATGAAGATACCAAAGTAGAGAGCGAAGGCCGCAACACAGAGCAGCAGGAGCCGCGTCGCTCGTTTCGTGATGACCGCGGCGGCGGGCGTGACGGCGGTGGAAGAGACGGCGGCGGGCGAGACCGTGACGACCGCGGCGGTGGCCGTGGGGATGACCGCGGATTCCGACCGCGGGGCAAGGTGTACTTCCGCAAAAAGATAGACAAGATCAAAGCGCAGAATCTCGTTATCGACTACAAGCATCCGGAAGTGCTGCGTCGCTTTGTTACAGAAAAGGGCAAGATCCTGCCGCGGCGCATTACCGGCACATCGGCGAAGAACCAGCGTCGTCTGATCCGCGAGATCAAGCGTGCGCGTATTCTCGGCCTGCTGCCGATGGGTTAATGGAGAGCAAACAGCATGAAAGTCATTCTCAATCGTGACGTTCCCAACCTCGGCGAAGAGGGAGACATCTGTGAGGTTGCTCGCGGCTACGCGCGTAACTATCTGATTCCGCGTAACATGGTTCTGATGCATAACCGGCAGAACACTGCGGTTATCGAGGGCCGGCGGACCGCCATCGAGCAGCGCAAGGCAGAGAAGCGCAAAGAAGCTTCCTCCATTAAAGAGCGCATCGAGTCCGAGGAGTTTGTGGTCCGCATGGCGGCCGGTGAACGCGGAAAGCTGTTCGGATCGGTTACCACTGCGACAATCGTAGAAGAGCTGGAGAAGCGAGGTATTCAGGTCGAGCGACGTCGTGTCGACATCGCCGAGGGAACCATCAAGAGCCTCGGCACGCACACGGTGCGGATACGTCTCTATGGTGATGAAGAAGCGTCGCTGACGGTGCGGGTCGAGTCCGAAACGCCCGAGCCGGAGGTAGCCGCAGGCACTGCTGCTGTACAGAAAGCAAAGCAGAGTCCAGTCGCCGCCGAGGCCACCGCAACAGCAACTGACGCCGAGTCAGCGGCCGAAGCGTCGGGTGACGTGGCTGAGCAAGCAGCAGAATCCCAGGAGGCCGAAGGCGAGCAATCAGCTCAGGAGACCGAAACTGAGACCGATGCCGGTGAAGCGGCAGCCGCCGAGGCTGCTTCAGTTGCGGCCGACGCTGCTGAGACCGAAGACCAGAGCTCGACCGACGACGCTGCGGAGCAGCAAGACGACAATAGCAAGGCGTAGTCCGGTTCACGCGTAATCTGTTCGAACAGGAAAGGTGTGGTGGCGTCGAGTCAGCTGAAGGACAAAGTCCCTCCGCACAACAATGAGGCGGAGATCGCGACAATCGGCGCCGTCCTGCTCGATCCAGAAGCGTTGGGGCAGGTGCTTGGGCACCTGCGTCCCGCCGACTTCTACCGCAACGCGCACGCGCGCATCTTTGAAGCCGTTCTGGCTCTCTACGAGCGCGGCGAAGAAATTGATCTCATTACCCTGACGCAGGAACTGCGGACCCGAGCGGCGCTTGAGGGCGTTGGTGGGGCAGGGTACGTATCCTCACTGACGTCAGCGGTTCCCACCAGCGCAAATGTAGAGTACTACGCACGGATCGTTCGGGGTGGTGCGATCCGGCGCAGGCTTCTGCGAATCGCCAATGAGATCATCGCCGAGGCGTACGATGATTCCAAAGAGATACGGGCGATTGTAGACGACGCCGAGCGCAAAATCTTCGAGATCACCGACAGTCAGCAGGAAGCCGGATACCAGAAGGCCAAAGACATTGTAGAAGAGACCGTCGAGGCAATCGAGCGGCTCTATCACACCAAAGACAACTACACCGGAATACCGTCGGGCTTTCCGGGACTCGACAATATGCTGAGCGGGTTTCAGAACTCGGAGTTCATCGTTATCGGTGCGCGGCCCTCGGTGGGCAAGACGGCGCTCGCACTAACCATGGCGGCAAACATAGCGGTGCACCACAAGATTGCAACCGGATTCTTCACACTCGAGATGTCAAAGCAGGCGCTGATGCAGCGGCTGCTTTCCGCCGAAGCGCGTATCGGCTCGCAGACGTTGCGTACCGGGATGCTCAAATCCTCGGATTTCAAGAACCTGACCGACGCTGCCGGGCTGATTTATGAGGCGCCGCTCTGGATCGCCGATACCCCCAATATGCGCCTGCTCGATCTGCGGGCGCAGGCGAGGCGCATGGTTTCGCAGCACGGAGTAAGGATTCTGTTCATAGACTATCTCACACTGGTGTCCGCCGAGAATGTAGAGATTCCCCGGCATGAACAGATCGCCGAGATCTCTCGTTCGCTCAAAGCGCTGGCGCGTGAACTGGAGGTGCCGGTCATTGCGCTGTCTCAGGTTACCCGCGATTCCGAAGGTAAGCGTCCCAACCTCGCCAATATCCGCGAGTCGGGAGCGATCGAGCAAGACGCAGACGTGGTCATGTTTCTGCATCGCGAGCGAACCTCAGAACAGGAAACGCATCAACAGGCTCAGGTGGTAGAGACCGAACTGATCGTGGCCAAGCAGCGCAACGGTCCGGTTGGAACGGTCAAGATTGCATTTGTTCCGAGATACACCAAGTTCGAATCACTGGCGAACGAGCCGGGATAGCGAAGGCGGCGGGAGAAAGGCGGGAGAGTATGTCATTACGGGACCAGTACGATTTTGATATCCTGGTGAATGAAGCTGAGAACCTGGTAATAGAAGAGCTCGAGCGGCAGTTGGCGCTGCCGGCCAATCGGGAGGTGTGCCGTTCGCAGGACTGCGTGCTTGACATGGCCGCCTATGCGCTCAATCTTGTTCAGCCGCTCTATCGAGCAAACCTGCTGGGGCGGCTGTACGCGCAATCGCTCGACCAGGAACACGGCACGGCGATCCGCCGTGCGGTGGAACAGGCAATAGCAAAAATCAGCGCCAACCCGCCAGCATAACTATACTCCCGGATTGCGGCCGGTAGGAAGCTGGAGCCTGAAGTCCTGTAGCGTGCGGCGTCTGGCGTCGCGCTCGGAAACCGGGTTAAACGAGAGATGGCGTTCGGCCGTTGCGCCAGGGACAAAATAGTGCCCATCGGTCGTCAGCACGGCCCACTCGCCGTCGCTGAACAGGTAGACGTTCATCAGCGGTTCTCTGCGCCGCATGCTCCAGACGCTGAGACTGCCGTCCCGGTTGACCGCGAAGAGATGCCGTTCGGTGATGTGCAGCTCGCGAGGCACGTGGGGCATGGTAGGAAGAGCGACGGTTCGACGTCCGTCCCAGATCTGGACTCCCTCGCGGCCAAGCGTGGTGAACAGGTGCCCGGTGCGCGTATCGAGGGCGATGGTTGCGTCCAGGTCCTCGCCGTCGTAGCTCTGAATCACACGGCGATTCTGAAAGTTCTCACCGCGGTGTACGGTGACAATCGTGCGCACTCCGCGGTCGGTCTGTTGCAGGCCAAGCGTGTAGAGCAGTCGCGCAGATGCGTCGTACACCATGTCAAAGACCAGGAAAGTGTCACTGTCTATCCGTACGGTTTCTCCGGTGCGGGTATCGATGCGGACGAGCGATGAATCAAACGGATTCAACCTGCTCTTGCCGATCACAAGGGCGTCGTCAACGGTGACCGCGGTTTCCATGCCCTCAGCCGTGTACGAAAAGACGGTCTGGAGATCATCAAGGCGTACCTGGCGCAGGCTGTTGTTGTTGTGCAGCAGGAGCAGATGACCGTCAGCGACACGAAAAGAACGCAGCGAACGATGTTCGTCCAGCGGTAATTCCCGCACCAGGGCGGTGGCTGGATCATAGGTGGAGATCACCGGATCGCGCCCGGACGAGTCCCACAGGACCACCGTCTCGGTTGAGGGAACACCCTGCACGATTGTAGAAAGCCCCACGCTGCCGCGCAACGGATTGGTCCGGCGGGTTACGTTCAGACGCTCAACGCGTTCGAGCGGAATCTCTTCACCCCCGAAGAGGTCGGAGGTCATTGACAGTATTTGACGCGAAGTGGACAGATGAACGGCACCGGCGGTGGAAGCCAGTCCGGTGATCGGTTGTACGCGGTTCTCAGCAATAACGCGCCCCAACCGCTGCCCCACGGTGTAGCGGTAAAGGGCCCCTTCAACGTTGGCTACGTGCAGGGTGTCGCCATGGAGTGCGACTTCCGTGACCGACGGCGGAAACGCGGGGGTTGTGCGATAGGTGCGATTGAGGCGGCCGCGGTCAAAAGTGAAATAGGCGATCTCTACCTGCTCGCCACTGCGCGAGACGGCGGCGATCTCGCCGTTGGCACGGTTTACTGTTACCTGCCGCAGGTTCTCGATCGGGTAGCGGTCTCGGATTGTGCCGTCCAGGATGTCTACAACTATCAGCTCGTCGTTCAGCCGGCCGGCGGCAAAGCGCCGATTTTCCAGAACTGCGAGACTGTCAATTCCCGGCCGGGTGGAGGCGGTCTGCAGTTGTCTGCCCGAAGCAACCTCCCAGTAGGTGATGGTTCCGGTTGAGGCGATGTAGGTCATTATGCGTTCTTCACTGGAGGCGACGGTTGCAAACGTCACAATACCAAACCCTCGCCTGAGATAGGGCAGGGGCCGACCGCTCTGCGCGGCCAGGAAGCGAAGACTGTTGAAGTCCGCCTGGGTATATACCAGGAAAGTGCCCTGGGGCGAGTAGTCAAGGAAAATGGGAACTTCCGCCAGCGTGTGGCGATAGAGCTCCTGGTCACGGCCCCAATCCCATACCGTGAGCGTAAACTTGCGCCTGCCGTCGCTGTGAACCACGGCAACCTGGCGTTCGTGCGGATGAACCGCGATTGCATGTACCGGAAGATGCGATATCTGTGCCGACCGCCGAATCATGCCCGTCTCGATGTCCCAGACTTTGACTTTGCCGTCCTCTCCACCGGAAATCAAGTGATGGTGCGCCGGGTCATGCGCCAGCGCCCTGACGGCAGCGGCGTGACTGGTATTGACCTCAATCTGGGCGTCGAGCACACCGACGCTCAGGACCAGGGTGGCCAGAATGGCAACCAAACCTTTCATCTTCTGTCTCCGTTCATCGTCCCGCCAGAAATAGAATATCACTGAAGAAGGCGAAAACAATAAGAGTCAATATGATTGCTGTCCCAATCATCTGATAGCGATACACCAGCTTTGGGTGAAGTGGTCTGCGCGAAATCCCTTCAACCGTGTACAGCAGGATCTGCCCACCGTCGAGCACCGGTATTGGCAACAGGTTCATGAAGAACAGCGCGATACTCACCAGGCTGAGGAAGTTGAAGAAGGCGCGCAAGCCGCCGCCGATTCCGCCGCTGAGCCCTGCGGTTGCTACCTCGCCAACAAAATAGGTAATGCGGATCGGTCCCGCCACCGCCTGCGTGAGGTCGACACCCTGAAACAGGAGCGCAATGCTGCGTACCGTAAGCGCCAGCGTGGAGAACGCTTCGCGAGTACCGCGAGCCAGCGCCTCCGGTGGAGTCAGTGACGGCGACGGCATCTCCACCGCCTGAAACGTGATGCCGAGATAGAGGCCCCCGTCTTCGCGTGACCCCGGCACGATCTCGGTTTGGACCTGCTGTCCGTTCCGTTGGAGTTCTATCGGCACGCGCCGCCCGGTGCGCCCCATAACATTGAGGAATTCCATACTGTGGCGAATCTGCTGACCTGCAGCGGAATCGATCCGATCGCCCGGACGAACTCCTGCAATCTCAGCCGGCGAGCCCTCGGAAACGGCGGCAACAACCGGGTCAATCCACGGGTAAATCCCGATCAAGCCCGCACCGCTGCTGGTGTCCAGCTGCGGCACCAGCGTGCGCTCAAAACGATCCCCGTTGCGTTCGACGGTGAGCGAGATCTCGCGGCCTGCGGACTGCGCGACACGCTCCTGAATCTGGCGAAAACTGCGGGTTTCAGTTGCGTCGATTGCCACGATGCGGTCTCCGGTTTCGAGCCCCGCTGCGGCGGCCGGCATCTGCTCGCCGTCGGACGAGTAGTCTGCCGCAAGTACGATGCGGTTCTCAAACGTCATCACCGAGAAGCCGATTCCCCAGATAACCGAGAGTACCAGAATGGCAAACAGCAGGTTCACCAGCGGGCCCGCAGCGGCAACCAGAATCCGTTGCCAGGGCCGGGCGCTGAAGAATGCTCCCTTCTCTTCCGGGATGCGGTCGGCTCCCTCGTCCCAGGCACGCTGCAGCAGCACTTCACCTTTCATCTTGCAGAAACCGCCAAACGGGAAGACCGAGATCTGGTACTCGGTTCCCTTGAAGTTGAAACCGGCCAGCTTGCGGCCCCAGCCGATGGAGAACGTCTCTACCTCAATTCCCACCGCCTTCGCGGCGATCAGGTGACCCGCCTCATGGACGAAGACCACAATTCCGAGACCGATAAGACCAATCAGTACGTTTAACAACATGCGACTTCCTAAGCGAGGAACAGTACACGATAAAGATAATAGAAAACGAACGCGGAATACACCGGTGAATCAACCGAATCGAGTAAACCGCCGCGACCGGGAATCAGCTCGCCCGAATCCTTGACCAGCGCCGAACGTTTCAGCGCCGATTCCGCCAGATCCCCTACGATTGCGGCGCCCCCCACGGCCGCTCCCAGCAGCAGGCGCGGCAGCAGCCCCCCCGGAAACAGTTGCGGCAGCAGCACGCCGGCTGCGACCGGAACCAGCACCGAGGTTACAAATCCGCCCACAAATCCCTCAAGGCTCTTGTTAGGGCTGATGGGGACCAACCGTTGATTGCGTCGCCCGAACAGCATCCCGACAACGTACGCCAGGGTGTCGTTGAGGTAGACCGTGGCGAAAAAGACCAGCAGTATTGCGGTCGACAGGGGCAGGGTAGAGAGGAGTATGATGTAAGAGGCGAAGAGCCCCGGGTAGATCAGAAGAAAGAATGAAGTTCCAACCGCGGGGATGATTCGCTTGAAGCTGATCTCCTCGCGCCGGAAGCCCTGGTACCCCAGCAGGAGAGCAGCAATTGCAGTGAAGAGCGCCGGTGGCGGCTGTAGCGGACCACCGACAAAGAGCCCGAGCAGCGTGGCTGCCGGGACCGACATTCCCAACACCATCGCCGCAACCGGATGCATCTGGTAGGCATTCGGCCGGCAGCCGATAATCTGGGCCAGCTCGCGCGCGCTGACTCCCGCAGCAACAATTACCGCCAGATTGAAGGGCAGATGGTAGTTGTTGGGCATCAGCACAACGAGCACGATAAGCGCGGGAACACCCGCGGTAAACATGAGTACCCGCTTTGTAACGTTAGTCATCGAACTCCGCCGAAGTTTCTTTTGCGACAGCCGTAGTCTCGTACCGCCTGCAGGAGATCGTCTCGATCCCAATCGGGCCACAGTTTGTCGCTGAAGTAGAGTTCCGCGTAGGCGCATTCCCACAAGAGGAAATTGCTCAAGCGCTGTTCGCCGCCGGTACGAATGATGAGATCCGGATCGGGAATCTGCGGCAAGTCAAGGTGCTTGCGCAGGCCGGCCTCGGTAACGCGCGGCTGCTCGGTCGAGCTTTTCTGGCGGTCCGCAAGAAGTCGATTCACGGCACGGACAATCTCGTCTCTGCCGCCGTAATTGAGCGCCAGGTTTACCACAATGCGGTCAAACTGCTGTGTGTCCTTCATGACCGCGCTCAGCTCCCGCTGCACTGCGCGCGGAAGGCGCTTGACGTTGCCACTGTGGACTACACGAACGCCCACCTCCTGGTAAAAGGGATACTCCTTGCGCAGGTAGCCGGTCACCAGCCCCATCAGAAACTTGACTTCATCGGCGGTGCGGTTCCAGTTTTCGGTAGAGAACGCGAAGAGCGACAGGTAGCGGACGCCGGCATCGGCGGCTGCACGGACGACACGCTTGGCGGCTTCAAGCCCTTCCTGGTGGCCGCTGGTGCGCGGCATGCTGCGCGCGGTGGCCCAGCGCCCATTGCCGTCCATGATGATCCCGACGTGCAGCGGAGCATTTACCGAACCTGCGATCGTCTCACGAGCCGCGTCCCCCGCCATCAGATCTCCAGAATCTCTTTCTCTTTCGCCTCGAGCGCTGTATTGATCTCCTCAACGTAGCTGTCGGTGAGTTTCTGAATCTCTTCTTCAGCGCGTTTCAGCTCGTCTTCCGACAACTCGCCCGTCTTTTCCTGCTTCTTGAGTTCATCGTTGGCGTCACGGCGGATGTTGCGGATTGCAACGCGAGCCTGCTCAGCGACGTTTCTGGCGATCTTGGCGAACTCTTTGCGGCGCTCTTCGGTCAGCGGCGGAATATTAATGCGAATGACTTTGCCGTCGTTGCTGGGGTTGACCGATAGCTCCGACTTCTGAATCGCTTTTTCGATCTCAGCGATGATGCCTTTGTCCCACGGCTGGATCACCACCAGGCGCGCCTCAGGAACGGAGATGGTTGCGACCTGGTTCAGCGGGGTCGGGTTGCCGTAGTACTCTACCTTGATCCGGTCAAACAGCGCTGCCGAAGCACGTCCGGTCCGAATTGTGTTGAACTCATCGGTCAGCGCGTGCAGCGATTTTTTCATCCGGTCTTCTGCCTGTGCGTGAACTTGATTCATGGCTTCATCTCTCCGTTTGAATGTGAGTATTGCGCCGCGCCGCGCCTTCCCTGGGGAGGGCGGCGCGCGACTTTCTACTCAGGCGCCTCTATTCCAGCTCTTCCCCAACGCGGTAGTAACGGTAATCGGCAACGGTCACCGCAGCTCCCACGCTCTTTCCAACTTCCGCTGCCATCTGGGACACGGACTTCTTGTCATCTTTGACAAACGGCTGATCAACGAGGCAGATTTCCGAAAGGTGCTTTTTCATTTTGCCCTTTACGATACCCTGCAGCACGTTCTGCGGCTTGTCCATGCTTTCCGCCTGCTTGAGGAAGATCGCTTCCTGCTCATCCAGATAGCTTTTCTCTACCTTCTCCTGCGAGAGGTAGGCGGGTCGGAACGCAGCCACGTGCAGCGCCACGTCGAAAGCAAACTGCCGCACTACCTCAGCGTCTGAGGCTGCCCCGTCCGTCTGAACCTTAACCAGTACACCGATGCTGCCGCCGTCCCCATGGATGTAGTCTACCACAGTTTCGCCCGCGGCAACGGGTATGATCTCAAGTCGGCGCAGCGCCATATTTTCTTTGATGGTGCTGATGGCCCGCTGGACCTCGTCCTGCACCGTATCCGAATCCGGGGTGGCACCTTCGTCCATCAGCAGCTCGAGCAGCCGGTTACCCAGCGCGATGAAATCGCTGTTGCGGGCTACAAAGTCTGTTTCGCAGGAGAGTTCGAGAATTCCCGCTTTGTCGGTGGTGACCCGGGTGAAAACGCGACCTTCATTGGTGGCGCGTCCCATGCGCTTGGCTGCCGCTGCGAGCCCGAGTTCCTTCAGTATCTTTTCTGCCTGAGCGGCGTCACCGCCGGCGTCTACCAGCGCCTTCTTACAGTCCATCATGCCGGCGCCGGTTTTGTCGCGTAGTTTCTTCACGTCGGAAGCTTTAATGTCCACGTGTATCTCCTCCATGTTGAGTCTCTTTTCTATGGCCGGTCTCTGGCCGTCTTTACGGCTCGTCGTAGAACTTGTCCTCGTCGATCCCGGCGTCTTCGGCAACTTCTTCTTCCGGAGTGAGATTCTCTTGCGCAGCTTTACGTGCTATGCTCTGCAGCTCATCTTCGGACGGATCGTATTCGGAGTAGTCCTCAGCCGCGAAGCCTTCTTCAGCTTCCGCGTCTTCTGCGGCAACCTGCACCGCAACCGGAGCGGTCTCTACTTCGGCGTCTCCGGCGTCTCCGGCAGCTTCGGCACCAGCACCTTCGGCGACGGCCTCTTCGGCGACGGCCTCTTCGCGATCCTCTGCCTCTGCGGCTCCTTCGGCAGTTGAAGCACCTTCGATGTCGTCTTCCTGCAGGTGTTCAATTACTTCAAGACCGATCTCGTTGTCTGCCTCGATGACCGCCTTGGAGATGATGGAGGTGAACAGGTTGATTGCGCGAATTGCGTCGTCGTTGCCCGGAATGGGGTAGGTGATGCCGTCCGGGTTACAGTTCGTGTCCACCACTGCGACGATGGGAATGCCCATGCGCTGTGCCTCGGCCACCGCGATTGCTTCTTTGCGGGTGTCGATGACAAATATAATTCCGGGCGGTTCCTTCATCTCTTTAATGCCGCCGAGGTTTTTCTCCAGCCTGGCGCGTTCTTTGTTGAGCCGCGCTACCTCTTTCTTCGTCAGGCTCTCGAAGGTGCCGTCCACTTCCATCTTGTCGATCTTCTTCAGGCGCATGAGAGAGCGCTTGATGGTCGAGAAGTTGGTGAGCATGCCGCCCAACCAGCGGTGGTTGACGTAGAACATGCCGCAATGCTCGGCTTCACGCTGTATGGATTGCTGGGCCTGTTTCTTGGTGCCGACAAAAAGGACCGCCTTGTTCTCCAGAACGGTCTTGCGGACTGCCTCGTAGGCCTCTTTGATGCAGACGATTGTTTTCTGCAGGTCGATGATGTGGATCCCGTTGCGCTCGGCGAAGATGAACTTCTTCATGCGCGGGTCCCAACGCTTGGTCTGGTGTCCGAAGTGCACACCGGACTCCAGCAGGTTCTTCATGGTTACTAGTGCCACGTATCCTCCTCACTCGTGCCGCCCACTGCGGCACAATCCTTCTCTGTTTCTCGATCGGGCAGGCCGATCGGAAGATGATTGAGACGTTTACTGCGTCCCGTTATTGTGCTTCACAATAGTGTAAACGCGGTGAATTGGCAACCCCATCACGGTTGCGTATGAGCCCTCGAGGCGGCTGATAAAGGCAGCCGCCAGACCCTGGATCCGGTAGCCGCCGGCGACTCCGCGCCATTCTTCGCTCTCGACGTAACGGCGTAATTCGTTCTGACTCAGCGGGCTGAAGGTAACGTCTGCGGTTTCGAACAGAGTGTCTCGCCTGTCGCCGACGGCCCAGGCGCAGGCGGTGACCACGGTGTGGGTGCGTCCGGAAAGTGCCCCAACGATGCGGTGGGCGTCTTCGGGCGTCTTCGGCTTGCCGAAGGTCTGCGTGCCGATAAAGACCATGGTGTCGGCTGCCAGCACCAGCTTGCCGTTGCTGCCGCCCGCGTCCGCGCCGGCGCTGCCGCGGGCGAGCGCCAGTGCCGCCAACGCCGCCTGCAGCTTGGCCTCGGCGCGGCGCACGGCGGTTTCGGTCGGGTGGTTGCAGACTATTTGCGACTCGTCTACCTCAGGTGTGACGATGTCGAACTCAATTCCAACCTGCCGCAACAGCTCGGCGCGTCGCGGCGACGCCGAGGCCAGGATGATTCGGTTGCCGTACGGAGCGTCGCTACCAGTGTTACTCATGCGTCTCAACTCACAGTGACTGGAAGAAACGGATGCCCGGGTAGACGGCGGCGGCGGTTCCCGGGTTGGCGCGGAACCAGAGCGCCACCACGTGCGCATCAAACCCGATCGGACCCACGGAGAGATTGATTGGTATGCCGAAGCCGCCGAAGAGCCGCTCGATTATCTCCCACACGAGCGTGCCGATGAGCAGTGACAGAAACAGAACAGCGACAAAGGTGCCGCGTGTTTTGCTGTTAAGCTTCATGAGCGCATTGTAGCGCGGCGCATGAGACGCGGCAACCGGGCGTATTGACACGGTGGCGCCGTTGGATGTAGCGTGCGGTGTTGTCATCCGGTGCGAAACGGGGTGCCGGAATGCAGCAAACGGACGCGTAGCTCAGCTGGATAGAGCGTTGGCCTCCGGAGCCAAAGGTCGTGGGTTCGAATCCCGCCGCGTTCAGACCCTCCCCACTGTAACCCCCTGTTCCTGTTACGAACCTTGTAAAAGTAGCCGCGCCACAGCAGCCGCGCCTGGGAGATTTTGCGCCAGGGCGCGTGCAGGTCTGGACCACGCGCAGCTGCTATATACCACGATTGTTGTACTCGAGCTACGTCACCTTTGACTCGTGACCGAGACATTTGCGGGAATTGTCAACTCGCCTTGTGGGATGACGGCGATCGCCCCCGATACGGCGACGTGAACGCGCGATCCCATTTTTCCGACGGCTGTTTCTCCCGCGCATCCGTCCGGGAGGTCCTTGCGCGCTATGGCGCGGTAATCGTTGAATTCCGGCAGGCGCTTACTGACCGTTGGGCGGTGCGGACGGCAAATTGTGCTCTCCCGCCTGCCCCTGCCAACGGAG
>PWMO01000235.1 GCA_003558175.1 Spirochaetaceae bacterium | reverse complement strand
CACCACCGGAATTCGGGCGGCAGCGGCTTCGCGACGGGCGTGCAGCACAAAGCAGTTCTGCTGCTCGCGGCAGCGCATGCCGGTGCACGCATCCGGATCCGAGTTAATCCGGCTCCACAGCGCATCGGCCACCATGAACGGCAGGTCACTGCGACTGCCGCTATCCGACTGTTCCGCCCACTCACGCACCGCGTTCAGCTCGTCCAGCCGCTCCTCGAACAGCCCCGCCTCCTCGATTGCCTCTCCCAGGCGCAGCGGGCAGAGGTAGTTACCCCTGCCCTTCACCAGCACCGCGGGAACCCTGGTGCCCAGAACCCGCTGCACCTGAGGCAGATCCTTCTCGACCAGCTGCTGCTGCAGGTTGATGGTCGCGGTGGATATCACCACCCGCTCTTCATTCTGCACCGTCCAGTGGACGGCCGGGATCAGGTAGGCAAAAGACTTTCCGGTACCGGTGCCGGCTTCGACAACGGCGATCTTGCCACCGTTGAAGGCGGCGGTCACCGTCTCCAGCATTCTCACCTGAGAGTCACGCGGTTCGAACCCGGAGTAGCGTCGGCTCAGCGCGCCGCCGGGCAGCAGAGCGTCCGCCAGTGCTTCTGAATCCAGCCGCCGGGTGGCACGGCGCCGAACCGGCTCGACGATAACGTACAGCTCTTCGACACCGTTATCCACAATGAACGAGCCGACACCGCCGGCGGCAAGCGCCGCTGCTACCTCTATGTCCGCCTGACTCGGTGTAAGGTGCCCGTTGGGGTGGTTATGGATAACGATATCGCCGCGTTCGGTGTGGCCGGGCGGAGCCGGTACGGCGGATCGATGGCCGTGCGCGGCAGCGGTCACCTCGAACACCATGCCCTCCTCATCGACGCGTGCAATGAAAAGCACCTCGTTGCCGTCAACGTCGGCGATATGTGCCCGCATCTGCTCAATGACGTCGGGAAGGATCCTTTCCGCTGTTTTCATCCGGTCTCCCTGCGCCGATCATACGCAACACGGCGGGGTCTGGGAAGTGGCGCGCGTTCGGGATATGCCACCGGCGTATTGACAGCGCAAATGCTGCTGTTTAGAGTATTCTTCTATTCTGGTGCACGGGAGAACATTTACATGAGCAAGACACCGGTTGCGGTCTTGGGTGCCACAGGCACCGTTGGACAGAAATTTGCACTGCTGCTGCAGAACCACCCGCTGTTCGAGATACGGGAGCTCGTAGCTTCGCCTCGCTCGGCGGGGAAACGCTACAGAGACGCGTGTGCCTGGAAACAGGATCAGCCGATTCCGGTCGAGCTTCAGGAGATGGTGGTGCAGCCGCTGGGAGAGAAGCTTCAGAGCCCGGTGCTCTTTTCCGGACTGGATAGCTCGGTTGCCGGCACGGCTGAAACCGAATACGCGCAGAACGGCCATACGGTCATCAGCAACTCCAAGAATCACCGTATGGACGCCGATGTCCCGCTGGTTATTCCCGAGGTCAACAGCGACCACTTCGCCCTGATCGAACGGCAGCCGTACCGCGGAGCAATCGTTACCAATTCCAACTGCTCGACCATGTTTCTGGCCATGCTGCTCGCACCGTTGCATCGCGCGTTCGGCGTGGAGGCGGTGCACGTCACCACAATGCAGGCGATCAGCGGTGCCGGCTATCCCGGCGTTGCGTCGATGGATATTCTCGGCAACATCGTTCCCTACATTGGAGACGAAGAAGAGAAGCTCGAGATCGAGACCGGCAAGATCCTGGGCACGCTGGGCCCCGACGGCATAGAGCCGGCACCGTTCGCCGTCAGTGCTCAGTGTAACCGCGTGCCGGTCTTCGACGGCCATACCGAGACCGTCGCGATCCGGTTCTCACGGCGCGTGACGCCGGAGCAGGTCTCGGCCGCTCTGCGTGAGTTCAAGGGGCCGCCTCAGGAGCTGGGACTTCCCTCGGCGCCCGCTGCTCCAATCATGGTTACCGAGCAGCCCGACCGGCCGCAGCCGGCGCGCGATGTCTGGGCCGGTAACGGCATGGTTACGGTGGTGGGTCGCATCCGCGCCTGTCCCGTCTTCGACGTCAAGATGGTCATTCTGGGTCACAACACCGTTCGCGGCGCGGCCGGCGCGGCAATCCTGAATGCCGAAGCGCTGCAGGCAATGGGTTACCTCAAATCATGATTGTGCTCAAATTCGGCGGGACGTCGGTTCGAAACGCAGAGTGGATCAACCGCGTTCTGGACATCGTGCAACCCGAACTCCACAGAAGTCCGTTGCTGATCTCGTCGGCCATGGCGGGCGTTACCGATGATCTACTCGCGATCGCGGCTTCGGCCGAGAAGGGACGCGGTGAAGACGCGCTGCAGCTGCTGGAGAACCTGCGAACACGCCACCTCACGGCGTGCAGCGAACTGCTCGCCTGCGAAGAGAGCAGCACCCATCATGAGCTCGAGCAGCTGGTGTCGGAGGTTCGGTACCTGATTCAGGGCATCAGTCTGGTGCGCGAGTGCACGCCGCGAACGCAAGACGCGGTAGTCTCATTTGGCGAGCGAATGGCCACACAGCTGATCGCCGCAGCCGCAGAGACGCGTGGCATTGAGACCCGACTGATCGACAGCCGTCGATTCATCCGCACCGATGAGCAGTTCACCAACGCTGCCTGCCTGACCGGACCAACGCACGAGCTGATCCGCAGCGGTGTCCACCCAGAACCGGGTACACTGATCGTAGCGCAGGGATTCATCGGCGCTACCGACGACGGTGTCACCTCGACCCTCGGGCGCGGTGGCTCGGACTTCAGCGCAACGATCTTTGGCGCGGCGCTGGGAGCCGAAGAGGTTCAGATCTGGACCGACGTAGACGGGATTCTCACCGCCGATCCGCGGATTGTCTCCGGCGCGCGGCAGGTGGCAAGCCTGTCCTACTCGGAGGCGGCGGAGCTGGCCTTTTTTGGCGCCAAGGTGGTTCATCCGTTTACCATTCAGCCGGCGGTCGAACTGGGGATTCCGGTCACCGTTCGCAACACCGGCAACCCCGGACTTGCCGGAACGCGCATTCAAGCCGAGTCGGAGGTACACGGGGTGCGGGCGCTCGCGGCCAAGAAGGGGATAACCGTTATCACCGTTCACTCCTCGCGCATGCTGAACGCGTACGGCTTCCTCAGCCGCATCTTCTCGGTTTTCGAACGGTTCCGCATCTCGGTAGACCTGATTGCCACTTCCGAGGTCTCGGTTTCGATGACCGTCGATAACGAAGTCAACCTCGGTCCGGCGATTACAGAGTTGCAGAGGGTCGGAATGGTGCAGGTCGAGGGGCGACAGGCGATTCTCTGCCTGGTCGGTAAGAACCTGTGGCGCGACCCGGTCTTTGTCAAGCGCGTGTTCAGCGCGCTGGCGGAAGTTCCGCTGCGCATGATCTCGCTCGGATCATCCGACGTCAACCTGAGCCTGGTGCTGGCGGACAACAACGTGGACACCGCCATGCGCACGCTGCACGGCGAGTTCTTCGGGTGAGTATCGAGTCCCGGCTGGAGGATTTCGTTCGATCGCTGTTGGGCGAAGATGACCGGCCGATCGGCTCCCCCCGACACAGCGGCGCACGTCAGGATCCGGACTATGCGGCTGCGCTGACCGACCTTGAGTACTATCTGCGCACGGGAGTTGATCGCGCCGCAACGGCAACACGCAACAGCCGCAAGCCGCCCTCAAGCCCCGGGCGTTCCACCGCCGGACTGTCGATGCCCAGGACGGTGCGACGCGCGTTCAGCGCCCTCGAGGTAACTCCGGGCAGCGACTTCACCATGGTCACCCGCTCTTACAAGCGCCTGCTGGCCCAGTTCCATCCAGACAAACACGCCTCAGGTACGGAGCGTACGGAGGCGGCTACCGAGGTAACCAAGCGGCTCAATCTGGCGTACTGCGTTAT
>PWMO01000197.1 GCA_003558175.1 Spirochaetaceae bacterium | reverse complement strand
TCCCGCCTGGACCGCCGCGTCGCGCTCGCCGCCGCTCATGGCGACAACTTCACCGGCACCCAGGCCGGTACAGACCGCCTGCATAATGGGAGACTCCTGCACCCGGATCTGAATGCCGTAATCACTCAGATCCTGCGGTACTCGGATTTCTTCGTTCACGTACAGATGCCGCACCGAGTTCTCGGCAGCGCCCAGATATCGCAGCGTATTGCGCGACGCCGCGAGAACGTTGTCGCGAATGTAGCTCACGTATTCGTCGTCCTTCATGACTTCCCAGAACACCTCGCGATCAGTGAAGATGAAGGGAACGTTAACCATCTGCAGGTCCGGCCAGATGTGGGTCAGACCGGCGGTGGCAAGCGCGGTTATCTCGAGCTCACCGAGGCGAATTTGGTCCGCGACTTCACGTGCGCTCCCAAGCGCCTGGTAGTCAATCAAGTTGACCGTCATGCGGCCATCGCTGGCCTCTGCAACATAGTCACGAAATGCTGCCGCACCGGCTGCTCCACCCGGATTAGACGAATGGGCCAGTTGCAGCTGCACTCGTGGCAGTTCACCTTCTACGGCAGCCTCTTCTGCGGCCCCGCCGGCAAACAGCACCGGCGCTCCGATCAGAATCAGCGCCACTATCAAGACCAATGAAAACTTGCGTACCATGTACACCTCCCTAATTTGAACTATCGCGTCGCAACCGATAGACCGACTTCATAATGCCGTAATATGGTAACGACCGATAGTCCTAATGTCAGTACAAATCTGAGACTAACCCGACTTGAGCCGTTTGTCAAGAATTCTCTCGCACAAGGGCGCACGATTCACGCCTTGGCGCGACTGCACTCAGTTGACCGGCGTCACCAGCGGACGGGCCTCAAGCCAGTTACGCAGGTTCTGCACCACCAGGTCGCGCATGGCGTTGCGCGTTTCCCAGGTACCGCTGGCAGTGTGCGGTGAGAGTATGACGTTCGGCATCGACGTAAGCGCCGCGGGGACATGCGGTTCATTCGCAAACACATCCAGCGCCGCGCCGCCGATGCGCCCCTGCCGCAGCGCTTCAACCAACGCCGGCTCATCAACCACGCTGCCTCGTGAAACATTCACCAGGCTGCCCTCGGGCCCCAGGGACGACAACACCTCTGCGTTAATCGCACCCCTTGTCTTGCTGCCCCCCGGCATCGTCACAATCAGGACGTCGCTGTCCCGTGCCAAATCGCCCAGGTTGTCGAAGTACTGGTACGGCACGTCAAATCTGGCAATGTCAAAATAGCCGATCCGGGCGTCGAACCCCTCCAGACGTCGGGCAACCGCACGCCCGATACGTCCCAGTCCGGCGATGCCGATACGTTTACCGTGAAAGCGGTCTGTATACGGCATCATGCCGTCAGACTCCCACTTGCCGTCACGAACATACCGGTCAGCCTGGATAATCCTGCGGCGCAGTGCAATAGCGAGGACGAGCGCCAGGTCGGCTACGTCTTCGGTGAGAACGTCGGGCGTATTGGTTACCTTAATGTTGCGCTCCGCTACGGCGTCCATATCGATACCATCGTAGCCCACGCCGTAGTTCACAATCACCTCCAGCAACGGCAGCTCGTCGAGAAACTCACGCGCCACGACCGACTCTCCGGTAGAAACAAGCGCACGGAAATCACCGCCGCACGCTGCACGACACTCGGCCACACCGTTGTGCTTCCAGTACGAAACCGGGTTGGCGAACGCGCTGACGGGCTCGATCATATCGGGCACCAACGGCCCAAGCACCAGCACGTTGGCTTTTTCGGTATTGCGATTCAATGCTGTTTCACCACTCATTGCTGCAGCTCCTTCACGTTGACTTGGTGCACGCGCTTCACGGCGTCCGCCGGGACCGGCGGAACATCAGCGGCGGTTGCGAGATGATCTATGGTATTGATCCCGAGCACCGAGCTCTTGATCACCGGATCTGCCAGCGAAAACCGGTACGCGTACTGCTCCCAACTCATGGAGAGCTCACCGATAACCGGCTTCAGCGCCTCCAGCTGACGGTAGAAGGTGTCCCAGCGCGAATCCTGCATCCGATCATGGGCCGGCAAGGTGGAACGGTTCACTCGGCGGTCGGTCAGGATGCCGCCGGCAAGCGGCCGGATGGAGATGAAGTCCTTACCCAGCTCAGCGAGTCGGGCGAAGTAGGGCGACATCTCGGTCTCGAGCGGATTGAAGTAGGCAACCAGTCCGGCATAGACGTCCGATTCGACGGCTCGCGCAGCGTACTCCACGGTATACGGAAACGACATCACGCTGCCGATCTTGCCTTCTTCGCGCAGCCTGTCGGCAATCTCACCCAGCTCTGAAGTCACCTCGTCAAACTGTGCCAGCCGGTGATTGGTACCGGAGTCACTGGTGATCTCCTTGCGAGGCACACCGCGCTGCAGATGCTGCACGACCGCGATACGGTCGGTAGATAGCTCGGTGAGTGCGTCTTCAACCTGACGCCGAAACGAATCCGCACTGAACCGCGGCTCTTCCCAGTCGGGGACGTTCACCTTGATGATGTGGTGCAGTTCGCTGCGCCGCGGATGCTGTTTCAACACTGATCCGGTCAACCAGCGGGTCTGGTACTCGTAGCTGGAGTGAATGAAGTTCACTCCCCGCTCGATCGCTTCTTCCAGCGCGCTGCGTCCAGCAGCACTTTTCTCGTTCTCGGGGCCGTTCTTGTCGGCATAACGCATCGTGCCGAAGCACAGTTCCGACACGCCGGCTTCACACGACGACAGTTTGCGGTAGTTCACCGTTCTCCTCCATCAAGTCGCTTGTAGATAAAATGATAATGACGCCCATCGTACAGATGCATCACCGACTCATGCGCTTGCCTGGCCGCCTCGCGGCGCGGTGACTGCAAAGCCGCTTCGATGGCCTCCAGCGACGGGTAGTCTATCTCTTGCACCAGGAATGCGGAAGGGGCCCCGTCGTCGCGTTGCACCGGCCGATAGAGGCGCACGGCGGTAGCGTGCAGCATCTGTTGCCACGCCGGCAACAGGCGCTCACGCACCGCGGCATAAAACTCCTCCTCTCTCCCCGGATGGATCTTTCCTTCAAAAACTGCACTTCGCGTATACATGTGACACTCTCCATGCGCTCAATTACGATTCCGTGCTCTTTCATTGCTCGAAACCCGCCGGTAGTGTAGCACATCTCAACATCAAATGCTATTGTCATGATATTGCTACATTATATCCTAACACGGAGAGTATTCAGATGAACGACAAGACAACGCAGGCAGCGCTTGAAAAGGGCACCATTATCCCCGCACCGCCGAAGACCGGCGATTACCACGTGCCGGTGGTTCAGACCGGGAACCTGCTGTACCACTCCGGCCAGACACCCATCGTCGACGGGGTGAAGCGGTATCTGGGGCGTGTCGGGCTGGAAGTCACCCCGGAAGAGGCATTTGAAGCAGCTCGCATTTCCGCCATGAACATGATCGCCCAGATCAGCGCGTACCTCAACGGAGAGCTGGACCGCGTGACGCGCTGCGTCAGAATCAGCGGCTACGTGAACTCGGCGCCGGACTTCTTCGATCAGGCCACTGTGCTGCACGGTGCATCCAGGGCCGTACTGAACGTCTTTGGCGAAGAACGCGGCATGCACGCGCGCTGCGCCTTCGGCATGAGCCCGTTGCCGTTCAACGTATCGGTAATCATTGACGGCATTTGGGAGGTACGCCAATAGGTCGACGGCCCGGATCAAGTGTCACGGTTCGAGCGGTCGGGGCATGCCGCCGAGTGGCCGCGCTGTCCGAGCTGTCCTGCGGCTTCTGTCATCACGGCTCGAACGGCGGCTTCTCGCGCGCCAGGCGGTAATCGCGTTCCTCCGGCGCCGGAGGAACGCGATTACCGCCTGGCGCGCGAGAAGCCGCCGTTC
>PWMO01000154.1 GCA_003558175.1 Spirochaetaceae bacterium | reverse complement strand
GACGTTACGCTGCATGTCGGTTACCTCTTCAGGCCGTTCGTCGATCAGCAGCACAATCATGTACACTTCCGGATGGTTGTGGGTGATCGAGTTGGCAATCCGCTGCAGCAGAACGGTCTTTCCGGTGCGCGGCGGTGACACGATCAAGCCCCGCTGTCCCTTGCCGATCGGGCAGAACAGGTTGATCATGCGGGTGGACGGCTCACCGCTCGGCACTTCCATGTTGAGCCGCTGATCCGGATACAGTGGCGTAAGGTTGTCGAACGGTATCCGGGTCTGTGCCACAGTCGGGTTGTCGAAGTTGACCGTCTCTACCCGCAGCATGGCAAAGAACCGCTCCCCTTCCTTGGGCGGGCGGATCTGGCCATAAACGGTGTCACCGGTCTTGAGATTGAACAGCCGTATCTGTGACGGGGAGATGTAGATGTCGTCGGAACCGGGAAGGTAGGAGTTCTGCGGCGACCGCAGAAACCCGTACCCGTCCGGCAGGATCTCCAGCGATCCATAGGCGTAGATGCTGCCGTTCCGCTCGGTGTGCGCCTTCAGAATGGCGAAGATTACTTCCTGCTTCTTCAACGAAAGCAGGTTCTCCTGGCTGATCCCTATCTTGGCTGCGAACTTGCGCAGCTCTTTCATGTTCATGTAGGTGAGATCGTTAATGCTCAGGCTCTTTTCTTCGCCGCCGTTGTCCGGCCGGCGTGAGGCGCGCACTTCTCCCTGGTTACGCTTCTTGCCGCGGCGTCGGCCCCCGTCTTCGTCCGCCGTCGATTCAGCAGCCTCATCGGTCTGAGCCTTTCCACCGGACATCTCATCGTCGCTGCCGGAACCTGACGACCCGTTCTTACCGTTCTTGGTCGCCTCCGGATCCTTGGAAATGGAGACACGTACGCGCTTCTTTCTGATTTCTCGAGGCTCTTCGCTGCCATCGGAAGCTCTGGTTTCGCTCCTCCCGGCTGCAGTTGGTGAAGACTCTGCCGAACGCTGTTCCCGCGCAGAATCGGTTCCAGCTCCGGCGCCGGCGCTCTGCTGAAGATCGAGCTCGGCCTGCGCCGTCTCGCTGGGGATGGAACCGGCGTCGTCTGAGTGATTCGACCGTTTTTTACGAATGATAGCCATGAAGATTCTCCAGGGTCGTTTGTCGTGGTATTTGCATAAACTTACGACCGCAGTCTTTTCAGAATGCCCTTAGCCGCAACTCTACCTGTTCGTCTGATCTGATATGCACTGTATCGAAGCTCTGTAACGGAACACGACGGAAAGCCCGTGCGGGCCTGACTAAACTATAGTCCCGTTCCAACTCTTATGTCAAGTAATCCTCAATCATGAGTAACGCGGCTACTGCACAGCGGCGGCGGATGATCTCGCGTGAGCCGAAGAACCGAAACAGTCGCGCGTGGGCAGGCCGCTCCGGGCTCCCAACAGCTATCCAGACCGTGCCGACCGGCTTGTCTTCAGTCCCGCCGCCGGGCCCTGCTACCCCGGATACCGCAACGGCAATCGACGCCCCGCCTTCCGCCGTCTCAAGCGCGCCGTCAACCATCGCCTCAACCGTGGTTCGCGAAACTGCTCCTTCGCTCTGCAGCACCGCCTCGGAAACGCCCAGCACCCGCCGTTTGGCCTCGTTGGAATACGCCACTATTCCACCCCAGAGGACCTCCGAGCTGCCGGCGAGATCGGTCAGCAGTTTTGCAACCAGTCCGCCGGTGCATGACTCCGCGGCCACCAGCACCTGAGACCGCTGCTTCAGCCGCGCAAACGCAAGTTCCACCGGGTCAACTTCACCTGGGCGAAGCCGAAACGGATCAAAGTGGTCCGCCAGCCGCTGCAGCATAGCGTTCCGATCGCCGTCACTTCCGCCGCGAAGTGCGAACGCGATTCGATACCCCTCAACCCGTGTGCCCCATTGCGCCCCGTCAAACGCTGCGGCAGCGAGCGCTTCTTCGAGTTCGGACTCCGGGATCAGAAACGCGGTACCGCGAGTCACATCTTCCATCCGCAGGCCCAACCGCTGTTTCAGTACCGGCAGCAGCGACTTCTCGACCATCGCGGTCAACTCTCGCGGTGGCCCCGGCAGCGCCACAATAGATCCGCCGTCGTGATCCGTCATGAACCCCGGTGCAGTCCCCACAATATTGGCCAGCACACAACTCCCGCGCGGGATAAAGGCCTGTCTGCGGTTTGCCTCCGCGATCTTGCGCCCGGCGAAACGCCGCTGCAGCTCGTCCCACAGCTCCGGGCGAAACTCGAGTTCCGTACCGACCGCCTCCGCCACGATCTCACGCGTCAGGTCGTCGGATGTCGGTCCAAGCCCGCCGGTCACAATCACCAGAGCGCTCTGCCGCATCATTGCCGCGAGCTCGCTGAGAAAATCACCGCGTTCATCGGGAATCAGCGATATCTTTCGGACCGGGATCCCCATCTCGCCGAGCACACGGGACAGGTAGTGACCGTGCCGATCAAGCGTCTTCCCCTCGGTGAGCTCGTTCCCTACGCAGAGAATCTAACAGGTGATTGCGTCTGTTGGCGGCGCACTCTCGCCGGCGGCAGTTATCGCGGTCAGGCAGTCGACCGGAGGCGCTGAACCTGTATCACGCACGCGGCACCGACGACTTCAGCTGGTGTACGGGAGCAGCAAAGATATCAACCGAGTTGGCGTTCTTGATCATCTCGCACTTGCCTTCAAAGACAACGCCGTCGGCAATTCTCAGTTTGGCGGCTTTGACGTTGCCGTATATCTTGCCCGACGGAAGCATCTCGAGCGAATCGGTGGCGTGAATGTTGCCGCGCACCACGCCCGCAACGATTGTCGACCCCACGCGGATGTCGGCCTTCACTTCCGCGCCGTCCTCAATGAAGAGGAACCCGTCCGAGATGATCTCTCCCTCAAACCGACCGCTGACACGAAGGGAGTCACGAAACCGCAGGACGCCCTTCAACTCGGTGTTCTTCCCCAGTCGCGTTGCAGTGCGGGGAGGTGCGCTATTCTTCTCTTCCGTTCTCGCTCTGGCCATAGTCTGTTGCTATTTGGTTGTCATGACAAATACGCCGTCCCAATCTTCGGGTGGCGGATTCTGCAGATAGTGGCGACATCGCTCGGCGTACACCCGTGACGGTCCGTCTCCCGGGTCTGCCTCCAGCGCCGACTCGAAGTGCCGCAGCGCCGAATCAAAGTCCATCAGCTTGTACAGTTTTCTGCCTTCGGCAAACGCGTCCAGAACGCGACGCTTCTGTTCGCTGATCACCGTCGTTGCCTACTCCCCGGCCGAGCGCTGCATCAACCCGGCACTCCGTCATTGTGAAGTTTCTTGTGGTACTGGTCAAAATGCTTCTGATACTTCTCTTCAAGCATCTCGAGCGTTACTTCACGAGCCTTGATCGCATCTCCCTTTGACTGAAGATCCTGGATCTCTTCTTCCAGCCCGTCGAGTGACGCCATGGTTGCCTCAATCTCGTTCCGCACCAGCACAACAAACTCCGCTACCTGATCCGGGTTGGTTGGATCAAGCGTTGCCGTTGCGGAAACGATCTCCTGCACCGGATCACGCAAATGCCGCGTAAAATAGACCAGCGACTTGTTGAGCGATTCTATCAGCGCGATGCGGCGCTCGCGTTCAAGTACCTGCTGCGAAAGCTCTCGGCCCCGCAGCACGGCCTTGATCCGCGCCAGCACCTCGGAGAAGTTAAACGGTTTGGTGATGTAGTCTTCAATACCGAGTTCAAAGCCTTCGATCTTGTCTTTAACGTCGTCCATGGCCGAGAACATGATGATCGGTACGTCACTGAACTCGGCAAACTCGGGTGCCTGCTTAATGGTGCGGGTTACTTCCCACCCGGACAGCTTGGGCAGGATGTTGTCGAGGATGATGAGGTCCGGCCGATACTCCCGAACCCGCTCGAG
>PWMO01000026.1 GCA_003558175.1 Spirochaetaceae bacterium | reverse complement strand
ACGCTCGCCAGCCGCCGCATCTGCCGCGAGCCGCGGTCCGGTTCGACGCTCCCCGGCACTCCGTTGCGTTCGGCGGCGGTGCCGTTTACTGCGCTGCCTTCGCCGGCTTCGCGTCGACCACCGGCGTCGAGTGGTGCGACACCGGCGAGCAGGAACACAAGTGCCGCCGCAATCGCTGCCGCCGGCACGCCGAGCCGTACTCTGATTCTGTGGTTCATACCTTCCTCCCTGGGCGCTCCCTGGGCGCGCTCCGAGCGAGCTCTGAGTGAGCTACCGGGCTCTCGAGCCCGTATGTAAAGTATACTTAACATTAGCCGCAACGTCAGGTTTTCTCAGAGAATGGGATGGCGACGATTCGGCGGCGACGATTCGGCGCCGAATCGGTGTCGGTGTCGTTTCCGTGTGGTTGCTGCAGGGCGGGAGGCGCGGTAGACTGCTCGCGGCAAGCCGTCATGCGGCGGGCCATCACGCGACGAGGAGCATATGCGGCAAATTTCGTGGTGGGATCGGGCGTGCGATGAACTCAAGGGCCGCGATCCGGTAATGACGGCCCTGGTCGACCGTCACCGCTCCGAGCGGCTGCGCGGCAGCGGAGATGCGTTCCGCACCCTGATAAACGCTATTGTGGGGCAGCAGATTTCGGTTGCTGCAGCCGATGCGATCTGGCGTCGCCTTACCGATGCGTACGCGGAGTTTTCTCCCGACTCGCTTGCCGAGGCGAACGTGAGTGAGTTACGGGCGGTGGGCCTCTCCACTCAGAAGGCGATCTCCGTGCGCGGCATCGCGCAGGCGTTCGTGGACGGTGCCGTTGATCCGGAGTCCTGGCACAACAGGACCGACTCGGACGTGCATGCCGAGCTGACTGCGCTGCGCGGCGTGGGTCCGTGGACCGCCGACATGCTGCTCATCTTTCACCTGCACCGACCCGACGTCCTGCCGCTCGGTGACATCGGGCTGGTGAACGCTGCCGCTCGTCTGTACGGTTTTGATCAGGAACCGCTCGACCATGCCCGCAGTAGTGGCGAGGCGGCAAGCAGTGCATCGCTCGCCGCAAAGCGTGCAGCGTCTCGCGCACGGCTGGAAGCGCGCAAAGCCTGGCTGCGGCAGCATGCCGAGCGCTGGCGTCCGTGGCGAACGGTGGCGACCTGGTACATCTGGCGCGATCTCGACGTCGAGCCGGTTGTGTATTAGGTTGTTTTGAATTCCGGACCGTCGACGTGATACAGTGGGTGATCATGATACAATAGCCTGAGGTGGAGGTGATTATGAAACGGATATGGGTACTCGCGGTGATAGTCGTCCTGGTTCTGGTGCACGGGGTGGCATTCGGGCAGCCGCTGGATCGCTCCACCATCAACCGCTGGGCGGATTCCATGGAAGAGATCGAGCGCTGGGGAGAGGCTCAAGCGGATCTGTACGGCGATGACGACGACTTCGACGACTCGGATCTGTACGAGAGCTTCGCGCGTGCTGCTCGTGACAACGCCGAGATTCGGCGTATCATTGGCCGGCATGGATTCTCCAGCGGCGACCAGTGGGCGCAGCTCGGCTCAAGAATCATGCACGCCTACGGTTCGATGCAGATGGGCGATCACGCTCCTGAATTACAGCAAGAGATGCGCCGGCAGATGGACGAGATCGACCGGCTTCCGTACCTCACCCCGGAACAGAAACAGATGATGCGCCAGGAGATTCAACGTTCGATGGGCATGATGGAGGATTTTCACGACGCTCCGCCGGAA
This sequence comes from Spirochaetaceae bacterium, assembly GCA_003558175.1. Lineage (GTDB taxonomy): Bacteria > Spirochaetota > Spirochaetia > DSM-27196 > PWMO01 > PWMO01. The sequence continues at coordinate 13,124 of PWMO01000026.1, read as the reverse complement.
GACGTTGCCGCGGTGCGGGCCAATCGCGGTCGCCTCGATCGGCTGTTCGAAGACGATTAGTGTCGATCAGTCGCGCACCGCTTTCCGGTTATTACGCAATGTGCGCCGCTACCGGTTCGGGGCATTCGCTCAGGTAGCCGGTTCTGATGCAGGCGTCAAAAAGGTGGCGACTGATTGTTTCTTCGGTCTCTCTGACGCCGGTCTCGCTGATGCTGGTAATCAGGATCACATAGCCTTCGGTATTCTCACCGATGAGCCTGAGGTAGGTCTCTACCCCCGAAACACCCTTCACTCGAAACTGTTTCATGTAGTATGGCCCGGACATATGCTATCTCTCCCTGTATTCCCTATCGGCATTTGCGCCATCCTGGTTTACACTGGCAGCCGTGAGTAGCGAAGGCCTGCCGTACGCAGTTATGGAAAACGAGCTTCTCGATCGCATCTCCGACGGCCGGACCGTGCTGGTGTTTCCCTCCGAGGTAGCGGCGCGCTTCTGGCGCCGTCGGGCGGTTACCAGGGGGCCCCAACGCGCGCTTTCCACCGGACGCATAGTTTCATGGGACGCGTTCAAGGAAGGGGTGTTTCAGATCCGCAGTGACCGTCGCCCAATCAACGCGATGCTGCGCCGGGTCTTCTGCGAGCGGCTGCTGCAGGAGAACCGTCGCCGGCCGTTTCTGCGTGCCCTGGTACAGCCTGCGTTTAAGGAGAACTCGGTCGCGTTTGCCGGTATGCTGCAGCGCGCGCTACCGCTGCTGCATTCGCTCGAACAGCGGGTGGGGACCGGTTCGCAGCGGAATGAAACGCTGCTCGATCTGACGGATGTCGCCGCGCGCTATCGACGGTTTCTGGATGAAGCAGGTCTGTTCGAACCGGGATGGGAACGGTCGCAGATCGCGGCGCCGCGGGAGCCGCATTCGGTTGTCTTTCCGGAACTGATCGCCGACCATCGGGAGTTTGCCGCCGATCTCGAACGGCAGCCCAACGTGTCAACGTACACCTTGCCCGGTGGCTACCCGCACGCACCCCTCTACCGACACGCGAACGCACACCAGGAAGTCCACCAGGTTCTGTCGCAGGTGGAGCGCTTGCTTGACGAAGGAGTTGACCCGACGGAGATTGTGATAACCGTGGCGGAGCTGGAAGCGTACGAGCCGTTTCTGCAGCGCTACGCTGAGTTGCACGCCATACCGCTGCATCTGCATCGCGGCAGACCGCTGTCGGAGTACGGAGCGGGGCGGCTGTTTCGCGGCATCGCCACGCTGGTAGCCGGCGATTTCAGCTTTGGCGCGCTGCGCGGTCTGCTCCTCGATCACGCCATTCCCTGGATTTCGCCGGACTTGATTCGGGCCCTCATCCGTGCCGGGATCGACGGCGGCTGCTTGAAGCGCGGTCTTGGTTCGGCCGCGGGTGCGGCCGGTAACAGCGCCGTCCGCGACCAATGGCTGCGCGCTATCGCCTATTCGTCTGCTGATCGAGAGCAGACCAAGGCGTTGCGGTCATACTACATCGCGCTGCGTGACGCGCTCGTCAAGATTGTCGCGGCCTCCGGCGCGGGGGAGCTGCGTACGCTGCTGGTAGCGTTTCTCAGACGGTTTCTCGATACCGACCGCTGGGAAGAAGCAAATCTCGCTGCCTTCCAGCGAGCGATGGACGAGCTCAAGCAACTTGCCGCCGCCGAGGCCCTGCTGGGCTCGCCGATCGAACGCGCCTACCCGCTCTGGCTGAACCTGCTCGAGCAGACCCCCTATGTCTCGCGGCAGCACGGCAGCGCCGTCTCGGTCTACCCGTACCGGGTTGCCGCCGGAATCCGTCCGGCGTATCACTTTGTGGTCAACGCGTCGCACGACGGCACGCGCGTGCTGGAGAACCCGTTCAGTTTTCTGCGCGAAGACCTGCGGCAGTCGCTGGATCTTCCCGAACAGGACTTCTCCGATGCGTTTCTGCACGCGTACCACATCTCCGGAGCCGACGTGCGGTTCTCCTGCAGCCTGGAGAGCTTTGCCGGACCCCGTTTCGCCGCCGGGCGTCTCGATGTGCGGGATGCACCCGATCCCGGCAGTCTGGAACCGGCCGCCGCCCAACCCGCCGCTCAGCCCGGCTCCGCGCCTGACCCCTACCACACCGAGCGCGACCTATGGGCCGCCGGACTGAAGGCCCTGCCTCCGTGCATCTACCCCGCGCAGCTGACGGGGATCAGCCACCTCGAACAAACCGGCTTCGTGGCGCGTGCAACCGATTTTGCCCGCGAGGTGGTTCCGCAGGGAGCGCTGCGTGACCGCCTGCTGCGCCGTTCGCAACGCCGCGGCGAAGGGAGCGCCGCACCGTCGGCTACTCCCCCGCTGGCGCTCTCGGCAACGCGCATCGACAGCTATCGCGCCTGTCCGTTCGGCCACCTGCTGGGGCACGTGTTGCGCATCGAAGAGCCGGGCTTTGTGGTCGATCCGCAACCGGCGCGTGACGTGGGAAGCTACCAGCACGCGGTGCTCGAGACGCTGTACCGGCGGCTTGCCGAGCAGGATCCGTTGCTGGATGAGGGAAGGCTGGAAGAGGCGTTTGGGGTGCTGGAAGATACCCTCTATGACGAGCGGCTGACGCGGGATGCGCTGCGAACGATTCCCGCGCCCGTGCTGGAGGTGGTACGCCGCCTGACCCGTGACGGCGTGCAGCGCATCCTGGAAGCTGAAGTAGAGAAGTTTGGCGTGCAGCACATCGCAGAGACCGAACGCACCTTGAGCTGCCCGCTGGACGACGGTTCAGTCACAGTGAGCGGAAGGGTGGACCGGCTGAGCAGCCTCCCGAACGATGACAGCTGGATGGTGGTTGACTACAAGCGCAGGGGCAGCGTGTCGCGCACAGCGGCCGTCGGCCGTGGGGAAGATACCTCCCGCATCGAGACCGTGCAGCTGTTGCTCTACGCCCTGCTGGTGGAGCAGGAGGGGCGGCGGGTGGAACGCGCCTGCTACTACCTGGTGGAGCACGGCGAGATACGAACGATCATCGATCCCGACGATTCACGCGCACGCATAAGCGACGAACGGCGTGAAGCGCTGTTGCAGTTCGTCCGACGCTGCGCCTCGTCGGTTGCCGATGGGCTGCGGCGGGGCGATTATCGGTTTCCCGATCCGGTGGGAGGCTGTGCCGACTGCCGTTTCCGCGGCATCTGTCGGGCGCGGTTCGCGGTGGACTGAGCGGGCGGGGAACGAGTGGCCCGAGGGAGCGAGCGGATGAGCGCCCGAATGCGCGCGCGGGTGATGATGGGTGATAACAGCAGAGGTGAATGGTGCCTGAAATCCAGACAGGCTGCCGGAGAACAGAGAGATGACCTTTGACACAGACCAGCGGCAGGCGGTAGACGCCCAGCGGAACGTCGTTGTCTCCGCCGGTGCCGGCTCCGGCAAGACCACGGTACTGGCCGAACGCTACCTGCGGCTTGTCCGCGATCTGCGCACGCCGGTCAGTGCCATCCTGACGCTCACGTTCACCCGCAAAGCCGCCGCCGAGATGCACGAGCGCATACACGCGCGCCTTCGCGCCATCCAAGACAACGAGTTCATTTCCCGGCAGCTGGAAACCTTCGATCGGGCGCCGATCTCTACCCTTGACAGCTTCTGTGCCGAGCTGGTCCGCTCCGCGGCGCCACGGTTTGGAGTTACCACCGATTTCCGCACCGACGAAGACGAGTATCGCCGCCTGGCCGAAGAGGTCGCCCTCGATGTGCTGCTCGAGCATCTGAGTCGCGAGCCGGTTGCCCGGTTTGTCGCGGCCAACGGTTTCACCTCGATCTGGCACGACTGCCTTGTGAAGATCGCCGGCGAGTTCCTGGTAATCACGCGTCCGGTTGACGCGGGCGCAATTGCCGCGTCACAGCAGACGGTTCTGCGCGAGGCGTTCAACCGCGCGCTGGCCGCTCTGGAGGAGACGGTCGCCCGGATCGCCACGCTGGAGGCGGGCGGAAGCAGCGCGGCGTCGAAGGTCATAGAAGCGGCACAGGGGTTAGAGCTCACGGCGTACCGCGACGGTGCGGAGTTGCAGCAGCTGCTCGCACTGGTCTCCGGTTTGCGCTCGATACGCAAGCCCGGCGGCAAGGCTTCCGGAGAGGTTGTGCTCCTCAAGGAGCTCATGGACGAGATGAGAGCCCTCTGCGACAGTCTTCAGAATCTCGGGGCGACCCTGTTGATGCAGGACGATGTGCACGCCCTCCTCCTGATGGTACAAGACTACGACCAGCGCCTGCAGGCCGCCAAGCGCGCGCAGGGACTTCTGACCTACAGCGACGTGATGGAGATGGCAATCGCAGCGCTACAGCAGGATCATCAGCTGCGGCAGTTCTACAATCGCAAGTATCGCTTCATCATGATCGACGAGTTTCAGGACAACAACGAGCGACAGAAGCTGCTGCTCTACCTGCTGGCACTTGATCCGGCGGTCGATTTGCCGACGGACCGCGTCTCCGATCCCGATCCTGCCTGGCTCAAGCCGGACAAGCTCTTCTTCGTGGGTGATGACAAGCAGTCGATCTACCGTTTCCGCGGCGCCGACGTCAGCGTGTTTCGCGCGCTTTCCGGCGAGCTCGCCCGCAATGCGTCCCCGGTCCCCGAAGCGTCACGTTCGATCGAGCTTGCGCACAACTACCGCAGTCAGCCGCAGCTGATCGATTTCTTCAACCGGCTGTTCCCGCGCGTGATGGCCGATGCCGAGCAGCCCTACGAGGCACGCTTCGCTCCGCTCAAGGCAGGCGCTCAGCAGCGGATAGAACCTACGGTGCAGATCCTTGTCAAACCGTACCGCGAGAGCGATGAGGAGGCCGAAGAGGAGCAGCTGCGCAATGAGGACGTTGAGGCGTACGCCGTTGCGCAGTGGATTGAGCGCGTGGTGCGCGAACGGGCTCTACCCGTTGTGGACGGCAATGCGACGAGACCTGCCGGGTTTGACGACATCGCGCTGCTGTTTCGTTCGTCCGGCAATCAGATGCGGTTCGAGCGCATGTTTCGCAGGTTTGGGATCCCGTACCAGTCGCAGACGGTGCGCAGCCTGTTTCTGGAGGCCCCCGCGTACGATCTGTACCAGCTGCTGCAGCTTGCCTGCTACCCCGACGATCGACAGGCGTACGCGGCGCTGCTGCGTTCTCCGCTGGTACACCTCGACGACGACGCAATGATCGAAATTCTGCTGCGCGAAGACGAGCCGTTCGCCGGTTGCGAGCCGGCGGAGACGGAGTCCGTTCTGCACGTGCTGAGTGACGAGCAGCGCGCGCGCTACCGGGCGGGGGCGCTGCTGTACGCCGACATCCGCAGCCGGATCGACCGCCGGCCGGTTTCGTGGCTGATCTCCAGGATCTGGTTTGACTGGGGCTACCGCTACACGCTGCTGCGCCGCAGCGGATATCACCCGTACCTGGAGTATTACGAGCACCTCTTCGCCTTCGCGCGAAGCTATGACACGTTGCCGGTTGTTGAGTTTCTCGACGCGTTTCGTGCCAACCTTGGAGAGTACGGTCGCCACCCTGAACTCGACGTGGTGCAGGAGGGCGGCCGCGGCGTGCAGATCATGACCATCCATCGCTCCAAGGGCCTCGAGTTCCCGGTTGTAATTCTGGCCAACTCCGGCAATACCGGCCGCTCAGAGGGAACCGGCAGCTCGACCTATTATCTCTCCGAACGGCACGGCCTGACTTTCAACCTGCCGTCACCCCTGAAGGTCGGGAAGAAGCGCGCGGTGAACTGGTTTTTCACCCAGGGCAAGGAAGAAGAGGACCGCAAGGCGCTCGCCGAAGCGAAGCGGCTGCTCTACGTTGCCCTGACGCGAGCCGAATGCCATCTGCTGGTATCGGGCTACTTTCATCGCAATAATCGAACCAACGAGAACGCTCACCTGAATATGATCCTCTCGGCACTTGAGGTGTCGCCGGATGCCCTGACGGACGGGACGCCCGGGGGCTCCCGGTCCGTGGACGCGCCGAGCGACGCGGCACGGCCGCACCCGATCGTGCAGGTGTCGCTGATGCCCGAGGTCGCGCAGAGCGAACTTGACCGTCAGCGGCAGCGTGGCGTGTCGGTAGACGGCGGTCTCGCCGCGCTGCGCTATCGTGCGCTGCCGGTGGTGCGGCGCGCCGCACCACGCCGCGAATACAGCGCCACCGAGCTGAATATGCTCTGGGCCGCCGCGCGCCGTCCGGAGCAGCCCCGTGAGCTGCCGGCACTCGGCGGTGACGCCGTGATTGCCGAACGGGAACTGGAAGCCGAGTTTGGCACGCTGTGCCATGCGGTGATAGAGCAGCGGCTGCGCTTCGGCCTGGATACTGAAGTCGATCTGGATCCTGAAGCGCCCGAGCTCGAGCGCCTGGCCGCCGACGTGCTGCCGTCCGACATCGGGGAGCAGGCAAAGCGGCAGCTGGTGCGCGATGCCGTGTTGCTGGGGGAGCGGTTCTTTACCTCTCCGGAGTACGGTCGGCACGTGGCACCCGCTACACGGCAGCAATGCGTTGTGGAGCACGGCTTCGTGATGCGGCCGCGGCAGGCACCGCAGCTGCTGGTGCACGGGCAGATCGACCTGTTCGTGGCCCATGAGCGCGGTGGGATCCTGATTGACTTCAAGACCAGCCGCGCCGTAATCGATGACGAGTACGCGGTGCAGATCGAGCTATACCGTGAGGCGGCGCGCGAGATCTTTGGAGACCCGGTTCACGCGTTCGTCTGTTACCTGCGCGAGCCGTACTGGTTGGACTGTGGCGATCGACCGAGTGAGCACGTCGAATCGATCGGAGCGCTGTTGTCAAAGATCGCCGCCATGTCGCATTATGAACCGGGGCCTGAACTGCAGCACGAACGGCAACACCAACGGTAAACGGCAAATAGTCAAGGAGCAGTAGTGAAGAACGATCCACATATCATGATCAACATCGGTTTGTCCGCGGCGTGGCAACGGGCGCGCGAGATCATCTGGCGCCACCGGCGTGCGCTGCTGGCGGTCTGGTTTCTGACGAGTCTTGTTTCTTCGCTGGCGTACGTTGCGCTCTATCCGCCCTGGGCGGAGGCCGACGCCGTTACGGTCGGCTCCTTTCGCCACGCAGTCTACGTAGTCACCACGTCACTCGTTGGCGCGGCGGGCTTCGTGTTTGTCGTGCTGCTGACTCGGGCGGAAATCGGGCTCGCGCGCGATCGTGCGGACGACCGCGTGAACAACCGTGCCGACGACTTTTCCTCCGCTGACGCTACGGCGGAAGACTCAGCAGAAGGCGAGGCGTCTGATGCAGACAAAACGCTTACTCAACGGGTGGCCGGCAGCGGCGCACGCTGGGATTACGGTGCGCTGCTGGACGAGAGCGTGCAGCGGCTGGCGCGGTACGTCGGGACTGCCGTGCTCTGTCTGCTGCGGGTGATGCTCTGGGGCTTGATGGCGCTGCCGGTAGTGATGCTGGCCGGATTGCTGGGCGTGGACGGATCGGGTGCCGGGGGAATTCTGCTCTCGCTGCCCGCCACCGTCCTGATGATCCTGGCGTTCATGCGTTTTGGCTGGGGGCTGTTTTTCACCGTGCTGAACGATGAGTCGGCGCTGTACGCGATGTATCACGGCCAGTCGCTCTACCTGAACAACCGCGGCGCGGCCTGGGCCATGGCGTTGATCGCGTTCCTGGTGCCCTCGGTGCTGCCGTTCCTGGACGCGCACGATGTTGCCGGGCTGGGCCGCTACCTCCATCCGGCTGCGTACGTCGCATCCGCCTGGACCTACGTTACGACCGTCTTTGTTGCGGTGGTGCTGCTGAGCAGCAGCGCGGGCGACGCTGATCCAGCCGACCCCACACGCCCGGAGTGAACCACACGCGTGAGCGCCACGATCAGGCGCAGCACGCCTCCGCCGGTTCGTCTGTGCCGACCGGCACCCGCGCCGGGGCAGCTACACGGAACTTCTCCACAAATCCGACCGGGCGATACGTCAGCTTTGCCTGCCGCAGGCCGGGGTCGCCCAGATCCTGCTCACGGTTGATATAGGTGTAGCGACCAACCAGCGTCGCGGCCAGTGCGCTGTTCACATGCTGGTAGGCACCGCGATAGCCGCCGGCCGCCTTCTCGCAATGCACAACGTACGAATCGCCGTTCGGCAGCGGTTCTCCTACGGCGTAGGCTACCGGTGTTCCGTCAACGTACACTACCAGGCCGGACAGACCCAGTTCACGATAGAGCTCGAGCGCCTCCCGCGAGGGGCGATAATCGCCATCGGTGTCCCGCTCTGCACGCCACGAATCCAGCACTTGAAGCGCATCGTGCACGCTGTCACGGTCCAGCGGACGCTCGGTGGAAGAGTATGAATTGCGAAAGGCATTCACATGGTTGCGTTTCTTGTGAAACCGCTTCCCGGGAAGGTCTGCAAGCTCGCTGGCGAGGTAGAGGTAATCCGAGTTGTCACGGTCAAAGGCCACCTGGTAGCCGCGTTCCGCAAGGCGCTGCTCGGCCGCTTCACGGTCCGAAGGCGAAAGATTCTTCAGATAGCCAAGTTCAAACAGCTGGTCCAGCAGCCGGTCATCTTGCGGCAGACCGAGCGGCAGCAAGAAGAACGACTCACGGTCCTTCTGTCCGGTGATAATCGGGGCTCCGTTTGGGAGCATTGCTGCGCGGTAGTTGTACTGCTCGCGAAAGAGGTAAAGACCTGCGAAGGTGAACTCCGAGACGCCGTCGGCGACACCGCCGGATCGGCCGGAGCGCAGGGCCGGTACAAGATCTTCCCTCATGGAGAGATCGAGCTGTTCAAAGTCTGGGTAGATCGGCAAACTCATGCGGCCAATATATCAATTTTCATATGCAAAAGCAAGCTGAAGGCAGTGGTGCCGAATTTGTTGTTCCGCGCGCTTCTCCACCGCTCTGTGACCTGACTACTGCGAATGCGCGTTGAAGTCGAGCCTTGGACGGTTATGGTAGTCAAAGCCCGACTCGAGGATTTCGTATTCGCCGGCGCGAAAGATGGTCTTTCGAACACCGTTATCCGGGACGCGGTACTCAAATGTCCCAAAGGTCAAAACAACGCCTTTGAACAGTGTGTCCTCAACCACCAGAATACTGCGCCGCGAAGAGCGCAGCTGCTCGCGCAGCCCCGGAACCTTGCGCCGCAATGCATTTACCTCTGCGGCCAGCGTCTCCGCCTGAGTGTGCAGCTGTTGCCGCGCCTGCAACAACCGTTCGTCCGAGTGCCCGTCGCGGATCGCGCGTTCGGCCTGGGAGAGTTTCTCTTCCACCCGATCGAGTTCCTCCTGCTTCTCGTTCAGGCTGCTGCAGGCCGACCGATAGGTGAGCATCAGATTGGGAACAACGCCGATCGATACTCGCGTTGCCACCTCGTTGAAGTTCCCCAGCTTCTTGCACCACAGGCTGCCGCCCACCATGATATCGCCCGCGATCACCTCGGATCGTCGGCCGCTGAGTACGCAGTGCTGCCAGACCCGCAGATGTGAGTGCATGATGGCTTCCTCAACCAGCACGTTGCCCCGGCAGGCTACGTTGCAGCTCTCGATGTAGCGCGCGAACAGGTCGCCGCCGCACTCAATTTCGCCGGCTCCGTTGCCGTTGATTCCGGTCTTGAGCAGTATGTTTCCGGCGGCCTTCAGCGTAGCTTTGCCGACTCCTTTGCCCACCTGCAGGTCGCCACCGGCTTCAACCACAAATCCATCGGCGATGCTGCCCTCCACCACCACCGATCCGTCAAACCGGATGTTGCCGGTTTCGTAGTTGACGTTCTTGACCACAATCACCGGTTCAACAATGACTTTGCCTGCCGACAGCCGTACGTTGCCGTTGGCCGCAGCGTACAGCTCGGTGCGCTGCGCGTTCAGCCTGGTGTTGGCGCCGCCGTTCAGTTGCACGGCGCGGCCGTCGCGTTCGGCCTCAATCACTGCGCCGGTGACCGTTCGTCCATCAACCGCTTCAACCGGCGGCAGCAGCTCAGCCAGCAGATCGCCTTCGTCGCAGTTCTCAATGAAGTTGAGTTCTTTCAGGTTAATGCGCCCGAACTCCATCTCCAGGTACGGCTTGCCGCGGTTGGGGTTGAAGTGGTAGCGAATCCGGTTGGCGCTGCCGGCCACCGGCGCACGGCCGACTGCTACCGGCGTCTGCTGCGAGTAAGCCCTTCGGGCAATCAAGCGTTCGATAGCCTGCCGATCGATACCAAATATCACGCCGTGCTGGTTCAGCGCTTGCTCAACATCCGCTACCGACGGAGGAGCTCCGCCTTTCTTCGGCGGGTCTACGGTGACTTCGGCGGTCATCCGGTCGTCGCTGATGGTGACTGCGATTCGAGCCGCCAGCTGCTTTCCTTCCGGCCATTCGACCAGCGCTACCGGTTCGCCGTCGGCCTGCTCGATGAGTTCGCGGATGCGGCGGCTGCTGACCCGCGGAATGCGCAGCAGCTTCATGCGGTTCTCTATCTCTTCGGGGTAGACCGCTATCCCTCGGCCGATCGGGGGGTGAACGGCCAGGTAAGCCCAGCCGTTGCGGTAGAACAGATCGAAGGTCCCGTTCTTCGACGTGGTGTGGTCTGCCATACGTACTATCTTATCGCACATTCGGGCCCGGCGCTGTATACTGCGGCAGTATGCCGGAGCTGCCTGAAGTTCAGTCCACCATCGACGCGTTGCGGCACGCAGGGTTGCCGGGAGAGGTTATCGCTGCGGTGGAGGTGGGATGGCCTCGTACCGTCGGCGGTGACGTCGATACCTTCTGCGGCGCGGTGGTTGGCCGCAGCGTGTGCGAGATTGGCCGCCGCGGCAAGTTTATCGTGCTGTGCCTCACACTCGCCCCCCGCGCCGCGACGACCGAGCCCGCAAGCCCCGGGACCGCGAACTTCGTGCGCTCCCCCGACGATAGCCCGGGACCAGAGCGTGGCTGGATGCTCTGTCACCTGCGCATGAGTGGCCGCCTGCATCTGGTGGCTGCCGATGAACCGCGGGAAGGGTACGAACGCGTCGTGCTGCACTTTGCCTCCGGGCGCGAATTGCGCTTTGTTGACCCGCGCAAGTTCGGTCGGCTGCTCTGCGTATCCGACCCCGAGGCCGCACTGTCCCACCTCGGCCTTGAACCGCTCGACGACTCCTTCACCCCGCGGAAGCTGCACCAGGCGCTCGGTGGCCGCCGGCGCGCCATCAAACCAACGCTACTCGACCAGGGCGTCATCGCCGGACTGGGAAACATCTATGTTGACGAGGCGCTGTTTGCCGCGCGCATCCATCCGCTGCGGCGCGCCGACTCGCTCTCTCCCGACGATATTGTCGCGCTGCACACCGCCATCCAGCAGGTGCTGCGCCTGGGGCTCTCTAACCTGGGAGTCAGCCTGGGCTACGGCAAGAGCAACTTTCGCTTACCCAACGGAGCCTCGGGCGACAACAGGGAGGCGCTGCAGGTCTTCCGCCGCACCGGCCTGCCGTGCCCCGTCTGCGGCCACCCAGTCGAACGGCTGATTGTTGCGCAACGCTCCACCCATCTCTGCCCCCGCTGCCAGCCGGCCTGAGCGGCCGGTAGTTACGCGCTGCCGAACAGAAGCGACGCCGTGCGATAGAACGGTGCGACGGTAATCCCGTCTACAACGGTTTCCTCATCGCCACCATACACCAACGCCGAGCCGGCCAGATCGCCGTGAAGGGTCTGCCATCGGCGCAAGGGAGCAATCATTTCTCGCGCAAACGTCCGCCCCGCCTTGACCTCTACCGCAAACGGACGCCGCTGGACTTCGCGAATGAGGTCGATTTCGAGTCCTGATTTGTCCCGGTAAAAGAGGAGCCGTGGTTCTTGCCCACGGTTCCAGGCCGCTTTTGACGCCTCAGCCATGACCATGTTCTCGAAGATATTGCCAAGAAGCGGATCCCTTGCCATCTGCTCCTCCGTTTCAATCTGCAGGAGCCATGCAAGGAGGCCGGGTTCCGTGAAGTAGAGCTTTGGTGTCTTGACCAGGCGTTTGCCGAGATTAGAATGATATGGCTGAACTCTCATCACGAGAAACGACGCTTCGAGCACACCGAGCCAGCCACTGATGGTTGGGGTGCTTACGCCCACGTCGCCGCCAAGTGCGGCAAGGTTGACGAGCTGCCCAACTCGTCCGGCCAGCAGACGGACAAAGGTCTCAAACTTCGTCATGTCTCGGATGTGTATCAGTCTGCGCACGTCTCGCTCGACGTAGGTTGCAAAGTACGCACTGTAGAGTTGATCGGCGGGGAGGTTTGCGTCGTAGAGGCGTGGCAAACATCCGTTGACCAGCAGCTGGTCTCGGCTGCCAAGCAGTGCCTGGTCGGACAGTTCCTCAAGGGACAACGGCAAGAGATAGTGAATACTGGTTCTCCCCGCGAGCGACTGCGAAATTGCCTGACCAAGCTCCGGCTGGTTACTGCCGGTCAGAACAAACATTCCCGGGCTGTTCTGCGCGTCCGCGAACACCTGGATCCACGACAGCAATTCGGGTTCTCGTTGCGCTTCATCTACGACGAGAGGTTCCCGGCCGTTGCGGAGAAGGCTTCTGGGATCCTCGGAAAAGAAGCGCCGGGTCTCTGGGTTTTCGAGGTTGATGTAGTGGTGGTCGGGAAACAATGCGCGTACCAGTGTCGTCTTCCCGGACTGTCGTGGGCCGAAGAGCGAGACAACCGGGAATGACCGTGCAGCTTTGCGAATCACAGGCGCAATCCGGCGTGGAATCATGCCAACATTCTACACAACGCGCGTCCAAATCACAAGTGAAACTTTATATTTGGCGGAAGGGTGGGTGCGCCCATCTCTGGGCGCAGGCGCCGCAAGCGCCGCCCGTATGGCCACCGGATCAGGTGGCCATCTGCTCCGCCGGTGCGACGGCAATCTCCACCCGGTTGCGGCCGGTGCGCTTGGCACGGTACAGCGCCCGGTCAGCCTCGTTGTAGGCGCTGTCGAGCGTCGCGGCACCGTCGCCGAGCAGCGCAGCGATACCAAAACTGGCGGTGATCGAGAACGAGCCTGCGGTCCCGGCGAAATCGCATCGCGCGATGGCGAGACGGAGCTTCTCCGCCACGTTCCGTGCACCGTAGAGGTCCGTGCCGGGCAGCAGCAGTGTGAACTCTTCGCCGCCAAACCGTGCAACGTGGTCGGTCTCTCTCAGGTGGGCTCTGATCACTTCAGCGATTT
>PWMO01000009.1 GCA_003558175.1 Spirochaetaceae bacterium | reverse complement strand
CCCGCCGGCACTGCACTACCACGCCCGCCGCAGTCGGTGGCCGCACCGCCACGCGCCGTGCTTCCTGGAGCCGAAGCCGCGCTGCCGGCACCCGACACGTTGCCGCGTCCCGCCGCGCCCGAATCGACGCCCGCAGTGTCGTCCGCCCCTCCGACGCGCCCCTTGCGTCGCCGGTACTCGCGACCGTACCCGCGCAGCATCTCGGTGAGCTGGACCGCAACCGTGTGGATGTCCTCCGAGATCGCCCCCGACGGCTTCAGCAGAAAGTCGGATGCGCCGAGGCCGATCGCATCCATGGTGATGCGCGCTCCCTTCTGAGCCACGGACGAGAGCACTACAACCGGAACATCGATGCCGCGTTTTCTTCGCTCTTCCAGAAACTCGATGCCGTTCATCTTCGGCATCTCGAGGTCGAGCAGAACGATGTCGGGCTGCAGTCGCTCGATCTTCTGCAGTGCAAACTCGCCGTTCATGGCGGTACCGGCAACCCGCAATCCGGTAGCGTCTTCAATGATCCTCGATATGAGATTGCGCATGAGTGCGGAGTCGTCGACTACCAGCACCGAGACCGGGCCGATGTTCACGGGTTCTTTCCTGCGACGTTTTTCTGATAGATGCACGCCCAGTCGGTCTTGAGAAACTCGAAGCGGGTCTGCATCCCAAACAGAGATTCTGAGTGGCCGATAAACAGGAACGACCGAGGCGCCATTGCGTCCCAGAACCGTTCGACGGCCGCCTTCTGGGCCGCTTCGTCGAAGTAGATCAGAACGTTGCGGCAGAAGACGACGTCCAGACCGCGCAGGCCGCTGTCGTGTTTGAGATTGTGATAATCGAAGCGGACAAGCTTCTTGATGTCATCGTTCACGCGGTACCCGTTGCCGCTGCGCGTGAAGTACTTGTCCAGGTAGCGTTGCGCAACGCCGTTGACGCGCGTGTCGGCATAGAACCCTTCTTTGCCCACCATCAGCGACTTGAGACTGATGTCCGACGCCACCACCTCCAGTTCCATCCCCGCCGGAAGCAACTCACGCGTGACCATTGCGACGGTGTAGGGCTCTTCACCAGTGGAACAGCCGGCGCTCCAGATACGGATCCGTCGCTCGCCGCGCTCGCGCTTGCTCTGGATGAGCGCGGGTATGACGTGGTATTCGAACGTTTCAATGTGCGCGGTGTTGCGAAAGAAACGGGTGAGGTTTGTGGTGACCGAGTCGAGAAGCGCTTTCAGTTCGTCGGCGTCGGTGGTCAGGACGCGATAATAGTCCATCAGATCGGACAGCGGCGAACCGCGCATCCGCTCTTTCAGTCGGCTCTCGAGGATGGTACGGTTCGAGCTCGAGAAGTGGATCCCGCTCTCGTTGTAGATGAGGTCGCGAAACTTCTCGAATGTGTCGTCGCTCAAAAAATCAGACATGGGCCGCCAAACTGAATGCTTGTCAAGCAGTCTAAGTTTTTGTATCCACGGTGTCAAGAATGAACGTTTTGATGGAATTCGTTTTGGCCCGTGCTATATTGCAAACCAGAATGAGTCCCGAGTACAGCCGGTTTCGAGTCACAGGAGTTGCGTACGACAAGGCCACCGGGCAGTCACGGTTGCTGCTGACCGATGACGCTGCAACGGTACGTTTGTCGTTCCAGGTAGAACCGCACCAGGCCGGCGACGTGATCCTGCAGGCCAACGGCTGCGCCGCCGAGAAACGCGACGTGTTGCAGCTCTTCCTGCGCGCGCACGGCTTTCGTATCATGTATGCTCGCATTACCGCCGCGCCGGACGGTGATCCTCAAGCGGAGATCCACTATCATCAGTCCGCCGACCTCTACCGGCTGCCGCTGACCCCGTCGCAGGCGGTTGCGTTAAGCGCCAGCACGGCGGCGCCGGTCTACGTTGACCGCCGCCTGGTGCCGAGCTGGCCCGAGCGCGAGGCCGGTCCGTCGGGCGCCCATGAGGAGATCCTCCCGATACCGGCGCACTGACCCGGCGTACTGGCAAGGAGCGCACCGTTCACCCTCCAGCCGTTCGGGCTCAGGGTTCAATTCGCTCAGGGTTATTTCCGCTCAGGGTTCACCGTCGCGGACGCAATCGAGTACCGTGCCGCCGGTTATGGTGCAGAGCTGGTCGAATGTCAGCGTGAAGTTGTCGTGGGACGTTCCCGCCGCGGCGTGGATTTCGCTCCAGCGCGACAGCGTGCGGTCAAGAATGACGGTGATCCCGGCAGTGCGATGTCCCACCGGCGCGACCCCGCCGGGCGGATAGCCAAAAACGTCCACGCACTGCTCCGCGCCGGCGATCTTCACCTTCTTGCGACCAACGCCGAAATGGCGCGCCAGTTTGGCATCCGACAGGCGCTGGTCTCCGGATGCCACAACCAGAACCGGACTGCCGTCAACCATCAGGCACATGCTCTTGGCAATCTGACCAAGCTCGCATCCGATCGCCCGCGCAGCGTCTTCACTGGTGAAGGTGGTCTGCTCAAAGTGCTGCACGCTCAAACCCATGCCAAATCCGTCAAGTATCTGTTGTACGTATGCCGGCGAAAAGGGCGTCATGAGACCGCATCATACCGAATGTCCCGCGGCACGGGAACCCTGCCCCGCTTCACATCCCCCCGCTTGCTGATTGACACGCGGCGCCTCCAGACGGGATAATTGAGCCCCATGAGAAAGTATATTTTCGTATCCGGCGGCGTCTGTTCGAGCCTGGGGAAGGGCATCGCGGCGGCGTCGTTGGGAAGTCTCATGGAGTGTCGCGGACTGAGCGTTCGCATGGTCAAGATAGATCCCTACATCAACGTAGATGCCGGCACCATGAGCCCCTATCAGCACGGCGAGGTCTACGTTACCGACGACGGTGCGGAGACCGACCTTGACCTGGGCAACTACGCGCGGTACACGCAGGCGTCGCTCACGCGGGCCAACTCCATCACGACCGGACAGATCTACCAGGAAGTTATCCAGCGCGAGCGGGAAGGGCGGTATCTCGGCCGAACGGTGCAGGTGATTCCACACATCACCGACCGGATCAAGCAGCGCATCGCGCTGGTGGGCGATCAGCCCGACGTCGACGTCACCATCGTCGAAATCGGCGGCACCGTGGGTGACATCGAGTCGGTACCGTTTCTTGAGGCCGCGCGCCAGATGGTGCACGAGCTTGGTCACGAGAACGTTATCTTTGTCCACCTCACGCTGGTGCCGGGAACCGCCGGTGGTGAACTCAAGACCAAACCCACCCAGCATTCCGTCAAAGAGATGCGCGAGATCGGCGTTCAGCCGGACATCCTGCTCTGCCGGGCGCCGGTTGCACTCGAAGAGGAACTGCGACGCAAGATCGCGCTGTTCACCAACGTTGAGATGGAGGCGGTTATCTCGGCCTACGACGTCCAGTCCACCATCTATGAGATTCCGCTGGTGTTTCACTCGCAGAAACTCGATGAAATCGCGCTGCGTAAGTTGCAGCTGGACGCACCGCCGGCCGATCTCTCGGATTGGGAACACGTGGTTTCGGTGATGCGCGAAGCGCACAGCTCAGTGACGGTAGCGGTGGTCGGCAAGTATATCGATCTCAACGACTCCTACAAATCAATCGACGAAGCGCTGTTCCACGGCGGCGTTGCAAACGGAACGCGGGTCAACCTGCGCAAGATCGATTCCGAACGGCTGGAGAAGACGCAGGATCTCGACGCGGTCTTTGACGGCGCGGACGCCATTCTTGTACCCGGGGGCTTCGGCAGCCGCGGAGTCGACGGCATGATCATCGCCGCCAGGTACGCGCGCAGCAACGGCATCCCGTATCTCGGGATCTGTCTGGGGATGCAGGTCATGGTGATCGAGTATGCGCGTGGGGAAAGAGTGTAGA
>PWMO01000395.1 GCA_003558175.1 Spirochaetaceae bacterium | reverse complement strand
GCTCGCGCACGTCGTACACCGAGTCGTAATGTGCAGGCAGGCGCTCCGGATGTCTCCGGTAATGGACCTGGCCGGCACTGAAGGCGTAGCATCGACCGAGTGTCCCGCCGAAGACACGGTAGGCAAAATCCAGTATCACCGCCTTCTTTTCAGCCGGCAAAGGACCGAAGCGTGATTCCACCCAGGGAAAGAGTACTGCGGAGTAGGGACGGATAGAGCCGTGGATGCTCTCGGTATTGGAGAAGCGGAAGTTGTCTCGACCCCAGACGTAATCGATGAACCCGATCTCAATCGAGCGGCTGACGCGTTCGGTTTCGGTTACAAGGGTCAGCGTCAGATCGTAGACGCCCGGGTTCTGAAACGGGATCAGCCGCAGTTCGAACCGGTCGGCTGCTGACAGCTCGAAGCGCGCGGCGCTGTGTTGAGTCTCGATCTCAATGGAGCGCAGAGCGTGCTCCGGGTCCGAGATGAGAAACTCCAGCAATAACGGAGCGCCGCTGCGTGAGCGCAGCTCCACCTGGAGTTCGGCGTCTGAATCGCCTGCCTCTTGCTGATGCGCCTCGCTGTATGAATGCGTGATCAGTAGTGCCGGAGCCGTCATCGCCGAAAGAAACAGGAACGCCACGCCGGCTGAGAAAAGCGCGGCAGCACGCGCTGTACGGAGGGTGTTCATATTGATAGTATACAACAGTTCAGCGCAGCCGCCGAACACCACGGCAGCGTCGCGGGTTGAGACCGCCACTGGAGGACTCCGGTTGGTCTCGCGTAAGGGCTGCCCGTTGCATTGAACTACCCGGAGGCAGAACACCTTGGATCACAGAACAGCCGGTCACACACGGCGGCTGGAGATGCTCGCCCACGGCAGACTCGGAAAGACTCTGTTCACGCTGTCGGCTCCGGCCATCATCGGCATGCTGGTGATCGCGGTCTACAACGTGGTCGACACCTTCTTCGTCAGCCTGCTCAGGGACACAGCCGCCATTGCCGCAACCGGAATCGTATTCCCCCTGTTCCAGCTGATTGGCGCGGTAGGGCTGACGTTTGGCGTGGGTGCTGCAAGCGTGATCAGTCGGCGGCTTGGCGCCGGCGCGAATCGGGAGGCAAACGAGGCCGCGGCCACGGCTTTCTACTCTTCGGTGGTGGTTGGGGTGATGCTCTCGGTGACCGGTGCGATCTTTATTCGACCGATTCTTCTGCTGCTCGGCGCTACCGACACGATCCTGGAAGCCGCTACGTTGTATGGCCGGGTGATCATCGGGGGGTCGTTGTTCCAGGTTGTCAACATGACGGTGAACAACCTGCTGCGCTCGGAGGGGGCGGCGCTGCACAGCAGCCTCGGGCAGGTGCTGGGAGCGTGCCTCAACATCTTGCTCGATCCGATCTTCATTTTTGTGCTGGGACTGGGCGTCACCGGTGCCGCCGTTGCCACCGTCATCGCACAGTTCGTGTCTACCATCTTTCTTTTGAGCTATTACTTTCGCAAGCGTGGTGCACTGCAACCGCTCTCCATTCGCAATGTGCGGCTTCGTACCGACACCTATCGCGGCATTATGACACTGGGCTTTCCAACCTTCGTACGACAGGTGTTTGGGAGCGTCTCGTTTGGCGTTTTGAACAACGCGGCAGCGATCTATGGTGACGCAGCGATTGCCGCCATCAGTGTTACGCTGCGCCTGTTCATGCTGCTGTTCATGGCGCTGGTTGGCCTGGCACAGGGGCTGCAACCGCTTGCGGGTTACAACTACGGGGCCGGGAACGTGCAGCGCGCTCGGGGAACCATCCGCATTGCCTTTGCCACGGCGTTCTCCGTTGGCGCCGTTGCCGGAGTGCTCGGCCTGCTGTTTGCCCCTGAGATAATGCGCCTGTTTGCGCCGCAGGATCTGCAGGTGGTGCGGATGGGTTCGATTGCGGTTCGATTCATGTCGCCGGCGCTGATCCCAACGGGCCTGGTGATCATGTATGGAGGAGTGTTTCAGGCGGTCGGCGACGGACGGTCGGCACTGCTGCTGGCGGCGGGCCAGCAGGGTCTGTTCATGATTCCGCTGGTGGTGCTGCTGCCGCGCCTGTTCGCCATCTACGGCTTGTTCAGCGCCATGCCGCTTGGCTTTGTGCTGGCGTTTGGCGTTGGGACGGTCCTCTATCGGCGCACCGCGCGTTCGCTGCAGCGAATGGAGCGGCACGCGGCCGCGGATGACTCGGCCACGGATGCCGCGCAGTGCTGATGGAATTCCGTCATGCTTTACGCTATGATGCAGCCTGGGTGAAGTATGAACAAAGAACAGCAACTTGAGTCCCGTCTGGTGGAGCTCTTTCGCACAACCTTTGGCTAGAGCCTTTCTTCGGTGGTGGTGTACGGGAGCTATGCCACCGGGCAGTGGTCCGCGCGCGCTTCGGACATCAACATACTGGTGCTGGTGAAGCACTGTTCCGCCGCCGCACTGCAGTCACTCGGGCGCGCCGGTCACCGCCTGCTGCGCCGGCATCGCGTGACACCGCTGATACTGTCCGAGCGCGAGTTTGCCAACTCGGCCGACGTCTTCCCGATGGAATACATGGACATCATCGCGCGCCATCGCGTTCTCTTTGGCGCAGACCCCACCGAGCACGTGCAGTTCTCGCGGGTGAACCTGCGCCACGAGCTCGAGCACCAGTTGCGCGGCACGATGCTTTCGCTGCGCCAGGTGGTTATCGCGGCGCGTGGCAGACGGCGCCCGCTTCTTGCCGAGCTGAAGCAGCTTGCCGGATCCGTGGCAGCCCTCTTTCGTGGCCTGCTGCGCCTGCACGGCACTGAAGAGGTGCCGGTCGGGCCGGAGGCGTTGATTGGCGCGGTGAACGAGGCCTACGGGCTGACGCCGGGCCCGTTTGTAACGCTGCTGTCGTTGCGCGGTGGCGCTTCGGTTGAGCCGGTCTCGCTCGCGGCCGACCTTCTCGCGCGCCTTGAAGAACTGGTACAGATCGTGGACGCGTACGATGCGGGGTCTTAGCGGATCCCGGCGTGGCGGCCGGGTGTGCCGTGCTGCGCGAACGCTGCTGACGGTTGCAGCGGCATTGCTGATACCGGTTGGATTGACGGCGCAGCAGCTGCCGCAGCCGCGCGGGTATGTCAATGATTTTGCCGGAGTCATCGCCGACAGCGAAGCCGCGGCTATGGAACAGCTGATCGGTGCGGTGCGAGAGGCAACCGGGGCCGAAATCGCGGTGGTGACCGTTGAGAGTTACGCGCCGTACGGATCTATCGAGCAGTATAGCATCGCGCTCGCCGAGGCCTGGGGCGTGGGGAAGGCCGGCGAAGACAACGGTGTCGTACTCGTGCTTGCCATGAGTGAGCGGGAGCTGCGCATCGAGGTTGGGTACGGGCTCGAAGGAGCGCTCCCCGACGGCCGGGTTGGTGCAATTCTCGATCGCCAGATATTGCCGGATCTGCGCCAGGGGCGCTGGGGAGCAGGACTGCTCGGCGGAGTCCAGGGTGTTGCCGGCTACATTGCTGAGGAGTACGGGGTTGATCTGTCACAGTGGGGTGCGCGCAGTCCACAACCTGCCGCCCGCTCGGCGCCCGGCGCAAGCGGTTTTGGCGATTTGCTGCCGTTTCTCATCATCTTCCTGTTCTTTGGTGGCGGACGGTTCTTCTGGCCGTTGCTCTTCCTGACGCGCCGGCGCGGCTACTATGGCGGAGGCTTTGGGACCTATGGCGCCCGCCGCACCGGCGGCCGGGTGGGCGGGGGCTTCGGAGGTGGAAGCTTTGGCGGCTTCGGCGGCGGAGGTTTTGGCGGTGGCGGTGCAAGCCGGCGGTTCTGAGCGTGTGATGCTCAGAGCGGAACTTTCAGACCGGCAGCGCAGGTATACAGATGCGTGTGCAATCTGCGCAGCAGGTTGAAAGTAGTAGTGCAGAGTCAGTAGAGTAGAGTCAATGGAACAG
>PWMO01000017.1 GCA_003558175.1 Spirochaetaceae bacterium | reverse complement strand
GCCTGGTATGAGCAGAAGGCCGTCTGCGTACTGCTGGCGCTCCTGTCGCTCGGTGTACGCAACATTCGGCTCGGCCCGACGCTGCCGGCGTTCCTTTCGCCCAACGTTGCAAAGGTTCTCGTTGCGCAATTCAATCTGATGCCGATCGGTGATCCAGAAGAGGACGTTGCGGCGATGCTGGCCGGCTGAACCGCAGCCGGACCCGCCGGGACTTGGCCTTGCGGTCGTCGCCGCGGGGCCACAGATCCCGCCTCCAGGGGACAACGTGAAGAGCGACAACGTGACGTCGTCGTGACCACGACCCGCAAAACTGCTACAATTACGCCGTATGCATCGCTTCAAGACCTCTTGTCTCCTCCTGCTTGTTCTGTACGGCGTTCCGGGCCTGTATGCTGACCCAAGGCCGCAGTACGCCGACGGCGTGGTGCCACAAAGCGAGGAGCACAATGCACAGGTAATCGAGATTGATGACGTGTTTGAGTACCACGGTACCGCGATGCTGCTGATCGAGCCCGACACCGGACGGATCCGCAACGCGAACCGTGCCGCTCGAGATTTCTACGGCTATCCGGACCTGGTGGGGAAGAACATCGACCGAATCAACCAGCTGAGCCCGGAAGAAGTTGCCGCTGAGATGGAACTTGCCCGTCGTGACGAGCAGAATTATTTCAGTTTTCGCCACCTGCTGGCGGACGGTTCGGTTCGTGATGTGCAGGTGTATTCCTACCCGGTGACAATTGACGATGCGGAGCTGCTGTTCTCCATCGTGCTCGACCAGACTGAACGCATTCGGGCGGAGCGAGCTCTCGAGCAACGCAACCGGATGATCATTCTCGGTCTGCTGGCCGTCGCCGTGCTGGTGGGCGCATTCTCGGTCTACCTGTGGCGCGCCGCGCGGCGCCACGCAACGGACGAGCGCACCATTCGTGAGCTGCTGGAAGAAAAGGAGCTGTTGCTGCGCGAGGTTCACCACCGCATCAAGAACAACATGCAGACGGTGAGCGGGCTGCTGCAGCTGCAAGCCGGGAACATCGAAGACAGCGCTGCGGCAAACGCACTGTCGGCGGCAAAAGCCAGGGTTCACAGCATGATGGTGCTGTACGACGAACTGTATCGTTCCGAGATCACCGGGGGCGGTTCGGTGCGCGACTACCTTTCTTCGCTGGCGGGCGACATCGTGCGTAACGCCGACCGGGCAGGGCAGGCGGAGCTGCACACCGATATCGACGACGCCCGGCTCGACGCGCGAACGCTGTCGGCCATCGGAATTATTGTGAACGAACTGGTCGCGAACGCATTCAAACACGCCTTCATAGACGGGCGGCCGGGACGGATCGAAGTAACCTTTCGCTCGCCGCACCCTACCAAACAAACCGGTGTGCTCGCGGACGAGACCTGCCATCTGTTGCAGGTATCGGACAACGGAACGGGAATCAGTGACTCGTTCGACCCGCAGACGAGCGGCGGCTTTGGCTGGACCGTTGTGACGGCCATGACGGATCAGCTGAAGGGAGAACTGCTGATAGAGCGCGAGCAGGGAACGCGCGTCTCAATACGCTTTCAGTGTAACGCGCCGGGTGAACCGGTTCAGTCGGCCGACTGAGGAAACGACAGTTCAATCTCGGTGCCGCCGGAGCTTCGAATAGACAATTGCCATCCCGGACTGGAACAGATTCCGCGCACCAGTGAGAGACCGAATGAATCGCACTCTCCGTCGACAGCTTCCGGTGCCAGCCCGACGCCGTTGTCCGATACGGTGAGCACCATACGGTTGGCGATGCGGCGGTTGGTAACCGTTATCTGCGGATTCTGCGTTCCGGCAAACGCGTGCTTGAACGAGTTGGTGAGCGCTTCGTTGACAATCAGGCCACAGTGAATCAGATCCGACCTATTGATAGGGATATCGGTGAGCTCCAGGGTGAGACCGACCGGCAGGTCGTGATAGTTCTCCGCCACCGCCCGTGCGAGCTGTCCGAGATAACTGCTGAAGGATATCCCGGTCTCGGAGCCGCCGCGGTAGAGGTGTTCGTGCAGCAGCGAAAACGCCCGAATGCGGGTTTCCAGGTCGCGCAGAAGCGGCAGGTCGTGCCGGTTTGCCGGCGAGTTGCGTTGCAGGCGTATCAAGCTCTGCAGGCGCTGCAGATCGTTCTTCACATGGTGATGAGACTCGCGGATCAGTGTGTCGCGGGCAGAGAGTTCCAGGTTCTTCTTCTTGATCAAGAGGCGGAACTCGGGAAAGAACAGAAGCAAACCCAACAGCATGAGTGCCGAGATTACCAGCGCGATCAGTTCCGGCGCCATTGCGGATTGCGGGAAGTGTCCTTCCTCCAGCATGGGGACAAAGCTGACGATGCGCCGAATGGCCATCAGGGAGACCGCCCCGGCCAGGAAGAACCATGGTCGATGAAAGCCGGATTTTGCGATGAGGAGTAACGCAACCACAGCCGACGCCAGCTGCAGCAGTATCGACATTGCCATGACCAGAGGCAGTAAGGGCGCGTCCATAGGTCCTCCGTTGGGTGCAGTATATCACATTTGGAGCGTATACAAGCGTCACGTTGCGCCAGGACCCCTGGGCTGCGCCTCGCCTCGCAGCGTCGCGCCAGGCCGCGCTGTGCCGCAACGCCCCTGGTTTTCACCAAGCTTCGTGGCAATCGAAAAACAGTGCCGGGTAGATTTTCGCAGTCGCTTGCGCCATAATCCGGGTGCGGACATCCGGGTGCGGAGAGGACGGCGCAATTACCCGGCGCCGGGGCGCGCCGTGGCCGCATCCGTACCGGACTGAATCAGGAACAGAAGGAAGAGCACCGTGCGCACATACAAGATTGCAGTAATCGGAGGCGACGGGATCGGCCCCGAGGTGATGGAGCAGGGCATCGCGGTTCTCGAACGTGCCGGACAGCTGTTTGGCTTTGCGTTCGAATGGGACGAGTTCCCGTGGGGATGCGATTACTTCCGTCACAAGGGCAGGATGATGCCGGCTGACGGTCTTGAGACAATCCGGCATCATGACGCGGTCTTTCTGGGCGCGGTGGGAGGACCGGGGATTCCGGACCACATCTCGCTCTGGGGGCTTCTGCTGCCGATCCGTCGCGAGTTTCAGCAGTATGCCAACGTGCGTCCGGTGAAGCTGCTGGAAGGGATCCAGGGCCCCCTTGCCGGACGTCGCCCCTCGGAGATAGACCTGGTGGTGGTACGCGAGAACAACGAAGGCGAGTATTCCGAAATCGGCGGAAAACTGTACGCGGGAACCGATGACGAGGTGGTGGTGCAGCAGACGGTATTCACGCGCCGCGGCACCGACCGCATTCTGCGCTACGCCTTTGAACTGGCGCAAACGCGTCCGCGCAAGCACGTGACTTCGGCAACAAAATCAAACGGCATCAAGCATACCATGCCGTACTGGGACGAGCGTTTCACCGCCATGGCAGCCAACTATCCGAATGTCACGGTGGATCAGTTCCATATCGATATCCTCGCTGCACACTTCGTGCTGCATCCCGACTGGTTTGACGTGGTGGTCGGTTCCAATCTCTTTGGTGATATTCTCTCCGATCTCGGTCCTGCGGTGACGGGGTCGATTGGAATTGCCGCATCGGGGAACATCAACCCGGAGCGGGAGTTCCCGTCGATGTTCGAGCCGGTACATGGCTCGGCGCCCGACATCAGCGGCAAGGGCATCGCCAACCCGATCGGTCAGATCTGGTCGGGCGCAATGATGCTCGATCATCTGGGAGAGTCGGACGCCGCCGACTCAGTGATGCGGGCGGTTGAGACGGTGCTTCGCGATCGTTCACTGCACACTCCGGACCTGGGCGGTCGTGCCACCACCAGGCAGCTCGGAAACGGCGTTGCTTCCGCCATTACACGGTGATCAACGGCAGCGTGCGGTTCGGTAACGCGGCGAGCGTCGGTATTCAGCGGCGCTCCGTCGCGCAGCACCTTTATGGTGTGGTTCCGCGTGGTTCCGCCTGTTGCTGCGCGCAGGTTACAGGTAGACGGTCGCGTTTGCCGCATTTACCCGGTTCAGGATTCTGCGATACACTAAACGTCACCGGACAAGCGAGGATGAAGCATGAGCGGGCATGACAATCACGACAACGGCGGCAGCAATCGCGTGCTTGGCCCACTTGCCGAGGAACTGTTGTCCTGTTCACTCGGGGGCGACGAGCGGGCCGCACTGCGGCTTGCGCGCACCGCGGTAGTAGGGCCGGAGCAACTGGTCGAGTTCTATCGCTCGACGGTGACTCCGCTGATGTACGAGACGGGCAGACTCTGGGAAGCCGGGGACATCAGTGCAGCGCAAGAGCACCTGGTGACTTCTATCATCACCCGTGTAGTCTCGGTACTCTATTCTCTTCACGTGCAAAAGGAGCCGTCTAAACCGCTGGTCGTGTTCTGCTGCGCACCCGGTGAAGAACATTCTCTCGGCGCACGACTTGCGGCCGACGCGATGGAAGTACACGGCTGGGACGTGGACTACGTGGGGGCCTCTGCGCCGTTGGCGGATATGTTTGCCTACGTTGCGCAGCGTGCGCCATTCATTCTGGCGATCTCCATCTCAATGGAACGCAATCTTGGAAGTCTGCTGCAGCTTGTTCAGTCGGTACAACGTATGCCGGACGAATCTCGGCCGCACCTCCTGGTGGGCGGTCGGCTGATTGAGGGGCAGCCCGAAATTGGACAGCAACTGCAGCCCTACGACGCAGTTGCGCTGACGCTGGAAGGCGCGCTGCAGCAGTCGGCGGAATGGCTGCGGACCGATGAACAACCGGTGCGGGGCAGGCAGTTTCCGTATCAGTCCCCGTATCAGTGGTCTGAGCGGGAACGATTGGAACGTCCTGGAACGACTTCAGACGCAGCCGCATTCGCAACGGTGGCACGTCTTAACGACGAGCTCGAGCGGTTGTCACGGGCGCTGCAGAAAGACCGGGTCGCGCTGCAGCGTACGTTGGACGAGCAACGCAAGATCGAGCTCCGGTTGCGGTTAAGTGAAGAGACTGCCACGGCGCTGCTCGACGGATCGCAGGACGCGATGGCCCTTGTAGACGCCGAGCTGCGCGTTGAGACGGCCAACGCCGCCATGGCAGACCAGGCCGGTGTCGACAAGAATGCTCTCCGCGGCAGCAGGCTGGCCAATGTTTTTCTGGGCCAAGCGACAGGCGATCCCGAGCTCTCGGACGATCATCTGTCGCAAAAGATGGTCGAACTGGCGCAAACAACCATCAGGACGGCCGTGGCGCAGGTGCAGAGCGTTGAGTGCGCAGCGCGTCATTTTGAGTTGCGTCTGTTTCCCGTGTCTGCCGCTGAGGGCACGGTGGCGCGTGCGGTGCTCGTGCTGCGCGACGTGACACGCGAAAAGCAGTCCGAGGAGTTGCTGCTGCGGGCCAGCCGGCTGCAGAGCGCGGAGACACTCGCCTCTGGTGCGGCACATGAACTCAACAACCTGCTGGCCGGCATTCTGGGATATACTGAGACGCTTCAACTGGCGGAGCTGCCGCGAGCGTCGATGCAGCGTGCGCTGACCGGTATACGGGAAGGCACCATGCGTGCCGCCGAACTGGCAAAACGGATGCTGGAGTTCGCAACCGGCGGAATTGGGAAGTACGGAGCAGTCAAGGTTGACTCTGCCGTGAACGACGCGGTGTCGCGATTTGCGCGACACCTGGCTCCCGAAATCGAGATCACGCTTGAACCGGGACTGGGTGACCTGGAAATAGCCTCCGACCGGCGGCAGCTTGGTGAGCTGATTGAGTACCTGCTGCGGAATGCCGAAGAGGCGATCGATTCGCAGGGGCGAATCAGGGTGTCCACGTTCTCGAGCGAGGCTGAGGACACCGGCCTGGGCGCGGGTTACGAGGGTGGCGGGCAAGTGGTAATCAGAATTGAAGATACCGGTAAAGGGATGGACGCACGGACGGCGGCGCGCGCACTCGAGCCGTTTTTCTCCACCAAAGTGCTTGGGCGCGGACTCGGTCTCTCGGCGGCCTACGGGATTGCCCGCGCGCACGGCGGCCAACTGGTGATCAGCAGCGAGCCCGGTGCCGGGACGCAGGTTGACGTTTGCCTTGGCCGTACTGCGACCGGCCCGTGGAGCGGCGATGGCGCCGCTATGGACAGCGGCGCTGCCCGCACGGCGCAGGCAGGTGATGCTGTCGACCGCCGCGCAGAAAAGACAGAACCACAAGAGGAAACCGATGGGAGAGGGGAAACGGCCCCACATACTGATCATAGACGATGAGCCGGCGATTGCTGACTCACTGACAATGCTGCTGGAGCCTGCGGGGTACCGGGTAACGGCGGCAACCGATGCTCGAAAGGCACTCTCGATGGGCCTGGAAGACCCGCCGGACCTGGTGATCTGCGACATCGTGATGCCGGAGATGGACGGGATAGAGTTTGTCCGCGCCTTGCGCAAGCGCGAGCCGCAGCTTCCGGTAATCGTGATGTCGGGGAACCCGGTCGGCAGGCAGTTTCTTGATGCTGCCCGCATGCTCGGGGCGTCGGCCACCATTGCGAAGCCGTTCAGCTTCGACGAATTGAAACAGACAATCGGCAAGGCGCTCAACCCGCCGGCGTCCTGATCAAAGTGGTGCCGAGATTGTTGTTGCCGTCCGGCCGGCAGGGCGGACCGCGCTCCGGACACCATCGGGCGAATCAATTACTATTTGACAGCAGACGTCTGACGTGTTAGCCTGACGCATCTGGCAGATTGAGTATGCACGTGATCGACGCAGGGAGAGGTTTCTATGAAGCGAATTGAAGAGGTAACGGAAAAAAAGCGCCGTGTGCGGCAGATGATGGAAAGCGAAGGCTTGCGAGCGCTCTACCTCAAGACGCAGAGCAACTTTTCGTGGCTGACCGGTGGGGGCCTCAACCTGGTCGGGATTGCCATGGAGCTGGGCGCTGCAGGTATCCTGATCACGCCGGACCGGGAGTACGTTGTCTGCAACAACATCGAAGCCCCCCGGATCGCAGGTGAGGAGCAGCTCGAGGACCAGGGCTACGAGATTCACTCATACCCGTGGCACTCCGATCGCGAGCGAGAGACGGTGACCGAGCTTGCCGGCGGGGCCGGCGGAATCGGCGCCGACTTCGGCTTCCCGGACGCCCGGAACGTGGCGCCACTGGTCGCACGGCTGCGTTTCTCGCTGCTGCCGCCGGAGGTAGAACGCTACAAGGAGCTGGGAAGGCTCGCGTCGTTAGCGCTTGAGCAGACCGCGGCAACGGTGCGCCCTGGAGACAAGGAATGCGAAGTAGTTGGACGGCTTGCCGCTCGACTGTGGGCGGATCGACTCGATTACATCACTACGTTCTGTGCTGCCGATGACCGGATCGCCCGCTACCGGCACCCGATTCCCACCGAGACGGCAATCGGCAAGCGCGCGATGTTGTGCGTAAATGCGCGCAAGTGGGGGCTTATTGTCTCGCTGACCCGGTTTGTGCAGTTTGAACCGGTGTCGGAGCAGCTGCGCAGAATCTACAACGCAAACGTGGAGATCGATTGCACGTTCATGGCGAACTCCATCCCCGGAACGCCGGTTGTCGAGGCATTTCGGCGCGGCGTGGAGCGCTACCGCGAACTCGGGTTTGCCGACGAGTTTGAGCTTCACCACCAGGGCGGTGCGATCGGATACGTCGGCCGGGACTATCGAGCCAACTACCAATCGCAGGAGATCGTAGAAGAGAACCAGGCGTTCTCCTGGAATCCATCCATCACGGGAAGCAAGAGCGAAGATGTGATGCTGGCTACCAGCGACGGCCCCCAGATGCTCACGAAACCGGCGTTCTTCCCAACGTTGACGATGGAGGTCGACGGTCACGTCTTCACGCGTCCCGACATTCTGGTTGTCTCCTGATAGGCGCTGTTCGGGTCAGCGGCTGACCTCGCTGAGTGCCATGCCGCTCTGCCCGTACTTGCGGCCATTGTCGTGCTTCAGATAGACGTCCACGCGAGTCCCGTTTCCGGGCTCGCTCTCAATGTGGAGCGCGCCGTCGTGCGCCCGGACGATTCCGTAGACCGCCGAGAGCCCGAGGCCTCGACCGAGGAACCGCGTGCTGAAGAACGGTTCGTGGGCGCGCGCGGCGGTTCAGTCTGGGCTGCAGACGGGGCTACAGTCGTCACGTGCTGGGCGCCGTGCCGCAGGACTCGTATCTCTTTCAACTTGGCCGCAATTCGCGCGCTCTGTTCTCGAATCCAGTCAAGCTTCTGTTCCACCGCGTAGTCTGTCCCGCAAGAGACTTCGGTCTTGGGACCGGCCTCGGTGCCGATATGGGTCAGTACACAGCCCTGCTGGGCGTAGAGTCGTCCTCCCACTACTATCCCGCGCGGTCCGACTTCAATGGTTCCTTTTGTGTATACCTGGGAGTTCAGAATGCCGGCTTCAATCCTGACGCCACTCTGCGCTTCTACAAAGCAGTTCTCAATGAACCTGGCTTGCAGGCTCCCACCGACCCGAGCGGTACCGCTGCGGCGCCCGATCAGTCCGCGGCTGATGACCAGATCTCCGCCGGCAACTACATCGGAGGCGTCCATGGTATTCTCGCAGTAGATCGACCCGCCCGCGTGCACCTGAAACCCATCCTTGATCTGTCCCCGGATGACGATATCGCCCGGGAACTCAATGTGCCCGGTGTGGTAATCCACATCTCCGTCAATCACCAGCACCTGCTCCACGTTGACCGTGTCGCCGTCAAGCTTGAGAATTCCGTCGCTCGCCGCGAACAGGCCTTCGCCGGTTTGCGTGGTGTTGGCTCCCGCCTTCACGGACCGCACCGGGCGACGCCCGTAGGGCACCGTCTCGCCGCGTACCGACCTCCCTTCAACTCCGCGCTGTAACGGAACGGCGTGGGCCACGCGCTCACCGGAGCTTACCAGAACGTACGGAGAGAGGGCGCGGAAATCCACCCGTTCGTCGGCAGTTACGCGCGGCGCCGTGGGCAGCTTCTCCGCCTGTATGTCCGGCACCAGGTGTTCCGGAACCTCGTCGGAAGGAGGCGTCCCACGCGCTATCAGCACGTTCGAGACCTCTGTATGTTCGAGATTGCAGCGCATCAGGCAATCCTTGATCAACCGATGATCGACGCCGTGCGTTACGCCACACTCGTCAATCTGACGATAAACTTCATCAAGGGCCAGCGGTTGCATTCCTTCCGACGGCGGATAGAAATCCGCATAAGCCGCCATGCCGTCATCGCTGAGGGAGATTTCGACGTATCCATCGATATGAACGTATTCACCGTAGTTGGGTACGCTGCGAAATCGTCTCTGTGCCTCACGCCGCAGATTCTCTTCAAGTTGGACTTGGTTCTGTTCTACGGGTTCCGTCGTGAAGGCCTTGAGTTCATTGATGAGCTGCTCGGACTCATGCAGCACCTCGGATATCCGATCAGCTCCCAGCTGTTTCTGTTGTTTTCGCATTTCGAGTTACTCCTCGAGATGCTCGAGAATTTTCGCCACCTCGAATGGTTTGCGGACCAGGCCGCACGCTCCTGACTCCAGTGCGCGCCGGGCGAGAGGGTCGGAGGGGTACACGGTGAGTACAAGTACCGAGGCCTGCGGTTTGTTGCGCAAAATCTCTTCTGTTACCTCGGCGCCGTTCATTTCGGGCATACGGATGTCCACCAGGATCAGATCGAACGAATCGTTTAACGCGGTCTGAAGACCCTCGGTAGCAGTCTCGTGCGTCACGACCTGGTAGCCCATCGTTTCCAGGATCAACTGCACCGAGTCGAGAATCTGCTTCTCATCGTCTATGAAAAGGATTCGTTTCATGTCACGTACTCCTTTGCACCCTCGGTGGTGTGCTGTACGGCTGCGAACTGCATTTGAAAAGAAGGGCGTGAAATTATGCGTCTATCTCGTAGTCTGTGTCATGAGCAGGAGGTTCCCCATCCTTCAGCAGCTGTATCTCAATATACTGCGTGATAACTAATAAAGCAATAATACAGTTAAAGTCCATAAAATCCTCTGCTCGCCGAGGCGCAGCGCGCGGCTGACTCTGTCGTCCGCTGAAGAACTGCCGTTTGAGATTGGTGATCTGGTGCTCTCACCGAGGGAGGGAGCGTGCGTTCGACGCGCTGCGGGTGAACCCGGTTTGCACTCCGTGTTTTTCGCTTGCGTCCTGACGCGAGCAACGCTATATTGCCGGTATGCACGTGAACGCCGGTAACGCAAGCAGTCTCGACGGCCGCATTCAGCGGATGGTCGATGCCCTGACCAGGAAGAAGACAATACACCACGCCATCTTTGCCATCGAAAATGGCGACCGGTCCTACCAGCGGGTCTTCGTGTCGGGTTCCGCGCATCCCGACGGCACGCCGATGCGGCCGCAGACGCCGTTTTTCACCGCGAGCATCACCAAGCTGTTCATAGCAGCTGCGCTGTTGAAACTGGTGGAACGGGGGGCGGTCCGCCTGGATGCCCCGATGGCGGACTATCTGCCGCGGACGGTGACCGATGGACTGCACCGGCTGAACGGTACCGATTATTCCGGGCAGATCACCGTGTCGCACTTGCTGTGCCACATGTCGGGGCTTCCCGACTGGCTCGAGGACCGAGCGAAGGGCAAGCTGCCGCTGATCGACCGGCTCTTTGCCGGGAATGATCGCAGGTTTGATATTGAAGCAGTCGCCGCAGTTGTCCGCGACGAGCTGACGCCCCATTTCCCGCCACAGGACCTCAACGCCGCCAGGCCGCTGGTACGTTATTCGGACACCGGATTCCAGTTGCTGATGGCGATCATCGAATCGGTGACGGGCCGGACGCTGCCGGACATATACCAGCAGGAAATCGTCGAGCCGCTCGGTCTGCGTACTACCTGGCTGCCCGAACGACCGCCGCGGGATATGCCGATTACGCCCTCGACGCCGTGGGCAGGGGATCAACCGCTGGTGCTGCCGCTTGCCCTGGAGTCCATCCGCGACATCTACAGCACGACCGCTGATCTGATACTGTTTCTTCGTGCTCTCATGTCCGGGACTTTGTTTGATAATCCGCAGACCGGCGCCGTTCTGTACGGCAGCTTTCGTCGGTTCTCCCAATTCTGGGATCGCTCGGCCTTCCGGCTCCCGCGATCACCGATAGAGTACGGGGCGGGAATGATGCGACTCGCTCTGCCCCGCGCCTTGACGCCGTTGCGGCGGATACCCCCGGTGATCGGCCACACCGGTTCCACCGGAACCTGGCTGTTCTACTGTGGCGAACTCGATCTCTACCTTGCCGGCTGCGTCGATCAGGCCACTGCCGCTCCGCTTCCGTTCCGGTTCGTTCCCAGAGTTCTGCACGAGATCGAGGGACTCAAGCGGTGAAATGCCCGTACGTGGCACGATACCGGTACGTGGCACGATACCGGTACTGGATAGGACGGGGTTTTCCCGCAAGACCTATGACGGTGCGCGAACCAGCGACCGGTTTCGCCGCCGTCGATTTCGCACATCTATCGGCAGCTTGTCTGTAGGAGAAACTCGCGGTGACCGTTTCAGATGAGAGAGCGTTGTCTTCGCTAAAGCGGCGACTACACACGACGATCCACGTGGGTACACTGGTCGCCGCTGTCGTATTGATCGCCTTGCATCTTGCCGGTGGCGCGCGCAATCCCGATCTCGCGACGCTCAATGCACAAGAGTTTGTCAGCCACCTTGAAGCCGCGATCAGCCGGAGCATGAGCGCCGGCGAAATCCCGGGCGTGAGCGTGCTGCTGGTGCACGACGGCGAGCCGATCTGGTCAAACGCCTTCGGCTACGCCGATCGTGAGGTGGGCGTTGCGCTATCCACCGGGCACATGATGATGGCGCACTCGATCTCCAAGTCGGTCACGGCGTGGGGCGTGATGCGGCTGGTGGATCAGGGGCTGATTGGTCTGGACGATCCGGTAGTAGACTACCTGGGTGAATGGCAGTTTCCCGACTCCCGCTATGACGCACGCGCGGTAACCGTGCGGCGCCTGTTGAGCTTGAACGCGGGGGTTCCGCTGGGTCCCATCGGCGTGCACTACGCCCCCGGACAGCCGATCCCTTCGCTGGAAGCGGGGCTGGTGGGGGATTCCGTTCGGCTGTTCCGCGAGCCAGGTTCCGGTTTCGCCTATTCGAACTCAAGTTATGCCCTGTTGGAACTCCTGGTCGAACGCGTCACCGGGCGTGCATTTGCCGAGTACATGGAAACCGAGGTCTTGCAGCCGCTGGGTATGCACGCCGCGCGCTTCGACTGGGACCCGCATTGGGAGGTGCCGCTGGGCTACCGCATCGACGGTACCCCCGTCGAACCGTTTCTCTACCCCAACCGGGCGAGCGGGGGGCTCTTCGCCACGATCCACGATCTGGGGCGCTTTGCGGCGGCTACGGCGAAAGCGCCGGGCGATGTGGCGGGGTCTCCAGTGCTCTCCGCTGCAGCCCGAGCCGAGCTGTACGCCCCGCAGGTTGCCATCCCGGGGATCTTCGGTACGGTTTCCGACAGCTACGGGCTCGGCCATTTCCTGGAGCAGTTGCCGGGGGGATCTGCGGCGGTCTGGCACGGGGGGCAGGGGCTTGGCTGGATGACCCACTTCCACGCGATACCGGGTACCGGGGACGCCATTGTCATTCTGACAAACAGCCAGCGCAGCTGGCCCTTCATGGCACACATCCTCGGGGACTGGTCGCGCTGGGTCGGACTCGGTCCGGTGGGAATGTCGCGGATCAGCGGCGCGGTGACTTCCATGAGGATCCTGGTAAGCCTGCTGTTTCTATTTGCGGTGTGGCGAACGGTGACCGTTCTCTTCGGTTTGGCAGCTGGTGAGCGGCGTGTCGCACTCGGCCGCTTTGCCTCGGTCTGGCCTCGCGGCGTCGAACTCGTGACTGCGCTGGCCATGACCGGGGCCGTGGTGTGGGCGTCACGGCAGGAATATCTGTTTATCACCTCCGTTTTCCCACGTGAGACGCCCCGCTTCGCCGCCGCGCTGCTTGTGACGGCCGCGGCACTTGTGTTCTCCGCATTGGCTCCCGTTCGGACCGCACGAGCCGCTTCGCGAGCATGATCGACCAAGGGCCGAAGCAATAGATCAGCCGGCATCCAAAAAAGACGCTTGACACCACCGCCGATCGAGTGTATTGTGATAAAACAAACCGACGGTCGGTCGGTTTTGAGTCCGGCCGTCTCAATGTGAGGATTACCGTGGGATCGAAAGCAACCAAAGAGATCATCATCACCACCGCCGCGCGACTGTTTTCCGTGCAGGGGTACGAGAACACCAGCGTTCAGGAGATCATCGATACCGTCGGGGTTTCAAAAGGCGCCTTCTATCATCACTTCACCTCGAAAGATGACATCCTCGAGGCCATTGCCATGGCCTACGTCAGCGATGGGCTCGAGCTCACCGACAGCATCCTGCGCGATTCTGCCATCCGCGGCATCCGCAAGCTGAACCACCTGTTCGTTGTGCTGCAGCAGTTCAAGAGCCGGCACGCGGAGACGCGGGCTGTTGTTCACCGCGCGCTGGACGGGAACCAGAACCTCAAGCTGGAAAAGCTGATCACCGGTCGGCTGCGGGCGCGCATCGTTCCCCTGTTGACCGCGGTTCTGGATGAGGCTCGTGCCCTCGGCGAACTGCGGATCGCAGACACGCGGGAGATGGCTGAACTGCTGTTTGTGGTCCTGAGCCGCTTCAAGACGGCGCTGCGCGAGCTCGTCCGGCTCGGCGCTGATCGCGAGACCGCAGCCACAAGGATCGGCTTCTATGAACGGGCTATATGCTCGCTGCTGGAGCTTCCCGAGGGCACCATCAACCTGCTGGAGCCCCACCTGAACCTGTTGTATCCGGACAACGGCACACCGCCGTCAACCAGAGAATAAGGAACCACCCATGAACAGAACCGTGAATAGAACGACTACCATCAATGCCGGCGCGGCCGCGACGCGGATCCTGATGCTCGATTCGCTCGGCAGCGGCATGATCGCTTTCGCCGGAGGCAAGGCCGTCAATCTCGGCGAGATGCAGCGCGCGGGTCTGCCGGTCCCGCCCGGCTTCGTTGTCTCAACCGACGCCTACCGGGCCGTCATCGCCGAGCAGAACCTCGACGCATCCATCCGGGAAATTCTCTCCCGGACCGCCGCCGACGATGCAGGCCAGTTGGAGCATGCGGCGAAACAGATCCAGGCGCTCTTTCAGTCGGTGCAGATTCCCGCGGAACTCACGGCAGCCATCACCGAAGCGTATCGCGCGCTCGGCGACGGCGTCAGCGTCGCGGTCAGATCCTCTGCCACCGCGGAAGACCTCCCGGGGCTTTCGTTCGCGGGGCAGTACGACACCTTTCTCAACGTTGTCGGAGTCTCTGAGCTGCTTGACCGCATCGTGCGCTGCTGGGAATCACTCTGGAATCCCAGAGCGCTGTCCTACCGGATCAAGCAGGGGATCCGCAACGATGATCTCGCTCACGGGGTTGTGGTTCAGAAGCTGGTGGCCGCGGACGTATCCGGTATCCTCTTTACCGCCAATCCTCTGAACGGGCGTCGGGATCAGCTGCTGCTGAACGCCTCCTGGGGTCTGGGAGAGGCAATCGTCAGCGGTGAAGTCAATCCCGACCAGTGGATCATCGATAAGCAGAACGGCCGCATCGTTGAGGCGCAGATCGCACGCAAAGAACGGATGACCATCCGCACGAGCGACGGCATCTCGCACGCCGAGGTCCCCGTCGATCGGCAGGAGACAGCTTCTCTGAGCGACGCGGAGATCGCGGAGCTTCATTCGCTCGCCCGCATCGCCGAACGGCACTTTGGCCAACCTCAAGATATCGAGTGGGCGCGTGAGGCGGGAACCATCCACCTGGTGCAGTCACGCCCGATCACCAGCCTCTATCCGGTGCCGGAGACCGAACCGGGCAAGCCCGGAGTGCGCATCTACATCAACGTCAACAGCTATTCGCAGGCGATGCAGGAACCG
>PWMO01000391.1 GCA_003558175.1 Spirochaetaceae bacterium | reverse complement strand
TCCAGCCAGCGCCGCCATCCCCGCCGTGAAATCATGTTGTCGCTGATCAAGAGGAGTCGCGGTATGTCTGGCGCCAGCTCCTGGAACGCCTCCAGACTCGCTCGCGAGAAAGAGAAGAAGATTGTTCTGGTGAAAAGTGGCGCTGCCGGGCGCAGGCTGTCATACTCAGAACGCTCGGCTGTCCCGGTGTCCGGCGCAAGGACCAAGGTGCGAGCCGATTCGCGGTAGAGTCCGTAGGTGGCGCCGACATCGTAGATTGCGCCGTCGCGGCCGCGGCGCAGCCACCCTTCCTCAAGCAACAGATCGACAATTTCCCGCTCAATACCCGGGTAGCGCTCCGGGTGTTTGCTTTCCAGAATCAGGCCGGGGGTGTGCTCGCCCTCGAGCGCGATATGAATCAGTTCGCGCAGCGTCAGGATCTCGAGTCCCTCGTATTCCGGCCTGGCATGCAGGCGGTTCTGCGCGTTGAACCAGCTGCCGTAATCCAGCTTCCGCAGCTCCTCAAACGTGAAGCTACCGATCGGCTCGTTCTGCCGGTCGGGGAATACCTCGGCAACATTCGAAGTTCGTCTCAGGTTGGAATCGTGAAAGATGATCAGGACGCCGTCAGCGCTGCGCTGAACGTCGGCCTCCAGATAATCCGCGCCCAGATCCCGGGCACGTTCGTAGGCTGGGCGAGTTGATTCGGGTGCCACGATGGAGGCGCCGCGGTGCGCCATGACGGCGCGGTAGGGTATGGTCCGTTGTTCAAGGATCTCCCGCGCCGAGCGGTCCGGCGCGACGACGTAGAACGTCGCACACGTCGCCGTGACCAGCACGACGAAGAACATCAACATGACTCCGGACAATCTCATCTCGTGACGTTCCTGCGACCCGCACGCCGAGGTATCCGGCAAGCCGGTGCCCAGGCTGAGGCCCGCGGCAAGCCGGCGCTTAGTCCAGGGCATCAGGCCGGCAGAATTCTCGTTAGTCCGCGTGCCGTCGTCTGGCGTTCATGATCTCGCGGTGATAGCGGATCGTCTCAATCACGCCGTTCTGCGCCTCCGGCGACAACACGACGTCTGCTTGCCTGTTTTCAATGTACCCAATCCTGTTCAATTCTCCAAGCTCGGCCACAAACAGCTGGTTTCGATAGAGCACCTGCGGCAGCTCGTGGATAAACAGCACCGGCGCTTCCTCCGGCTCGAGCAGCGAGAACCCGGCGAACTCCGGCGGACGCTCGGGGAATCCCAGGAAGTCGAGAATGGTTGGCGCGAGGTCGGTGATGGTGCCGGTCTTTTCGATCAAACCCGGCTCAAGGTCCGGATGCTTGATGATAAGCGGGATATGTTCCGGCTCTTTGACATTGCGGTGAACGACAAAGTTGACGCTGGAAGAGTACTCGGGCGTGTCGATGGCCGATTCGTGGTCGGAATAGATGACGAACAGGGTGTTCTCCGTCAGACCTCTGCGCTCGAGTGCGTTGAAGAACATTTCCAGCGAGCGGTCGACAAAATAGATAGAGTTGAAGAAGTCCCGCACCAGCGGTCTCGAGAGACTTTCAAACTCAGGGATAGTGTACTCGGCCGGATAGAAGCTGAACGGGGTATGGCTGGTGACGGTTATCAGGTAGGCGAAAAACGGCTCCTCGGCTTGCTCGATGAGCTCAACCGACTGGTAGAGGAAGTCGTAGTCATTGATGCCCAGATAGCCTCCCTCGATGTAATACCGCTTGCGCGACTCGTCAAAGTCGGGGCGTGAATAGAACCGGTCAAAACCGAGCTCCGGATAGGCCTGGTGCCGGTAGAAGAACTCGCCGACGTTGCCGTGCAGCGCGATGGTTTCATAACCCGCATCGTTCAGGATCTCGACCAGAGACGGGAATTGCGTCATGTCGTTCTCGCGGAAGGAGTAGTGACGGTTGACCGGGTAGAGGCCGGTTAGAAGCGAAAAATCGGCATCGAAACTGCCGTTGACGTGCTGGGCGTAGAAGTTTGTACCGTACAGGCTGCGCTCTTTGAGAGAATTGACGAACGGTGTGACCTCACGGCCGTTGTGCCGGTAATCGATCAGCTTCTTGTCGAGTGACTCAACCTGGACCACGATCACGTTGCTGCGATCGTCAACCAGCGGCTTGCCGCTTAGCTCACCGGGTGCCAACGGTTCCGGCTGCTCGGGGACGTCTGCCACGGGCACGCCTCCGTCGCGTGCCACCAGCTCGGCAACGTACAGCGGGAGAAAACCGTAGACCGAGACAAATGCCGGAGTGCTTTCGTGGTACAGCTCCAGCGGACGCATTCCGCCAAAGCGCAGGTTTGAGATAAAGACCTGGCTGACCAGGATCAGGGCTGCGGTGAGAAGCGCGATTGCCGCGGTTTTGGCACGGCGAATTTTTTCGCGGGTGTTCATACCGGCGCCGAAAACGGCGTGTTGCCGCTTCCAACCAAGGGTCACCGACATGATCACCACGTCGGCGAGGTAGAGCAGATCGGTGGGGCGCATGATGTGGCGCAGTATGACGCCGGTGGGATTGTACCCCTCACCGGTGGTCAACTCGGCAATGCTGAGATAGTTGCCGAAGTAGCGGTTGTACCAGAAGTTGGCAAAGAAAACTCCGGTGTAGACGGCTGCGAAGGCCAGAACGCCGATTCGGCCGCCGCGCCTGGCGATCAGTGGCCGAATAAGAACGATTGCAACAATGATCATCACCAGGTTGCGAGTCAGGACACCGCCGGCGGACCAGACCGCGAACACGCGCAAGATAATGGTGTTGTACTTGACCAGCAGGCCGATCAGAAACGCTGCAAAAAACAGTGCCGATCTGTTGTAGCTGCGCTGAAACCCTTTCAACCTTTCCTCCTCAGTCGGAGCCGGAGTTGGCGTAGTGCTTTTCAGTGTAGCATATCCGGGGCCTGCCCGGAATCAGAACTGAATCCGCCCTTCGATTCCGGCCTGGATGCCCAGAATGAACATGCGCAGTTCGCGCTCGTCCAGCTCGAACGGCTTCCAGCCCAGGCCGAGATCGAAGTAGGCGCGCACCGATCCCTGTTCGGGGAACTCGATGCTGCTCTCGTGTCCCAGGACCAGCGTGAGTTCGTCGCGCCAGCGGTCTTCCTCGAAGCGCCGGATGCCCAGCGTCAGCCGCTCGACGTGCTGATAGTAGGCCCCGCGCTCGACGGCCCCCTGCAGCGCGTCGATGCCGAAGATCGTCCGCGGTTCGGTGCGCCAGCGGTAACTCACGATCGAGTCGATATCGATCTGAGTCTCCTCCGGAGCGCTGATGCCCACGACGTGCTCAATTGACAGGCTGCGGCTGCGGCGGCCGAAGAAGGCGCTCTCCGAGATCAGCTGGACGTCGACGTTGTAGACGTCGGCAGGCTTACGGTGTTGCAGGCGGAAGTCGATTGTGTTGCGGAACTCGTCGCTCTGGTAGAACGAGAAGGTGCGGTACGCGCCAAGGTTACCGAACAGGTTCACCGCGGCGGCGGTGAGCTCGAGCTGGTAGGTTCGCGTGTCGGTGACCGCATCGGCGTCGCGCACGAGACTGCGGCGAAGCGCGGTGCGCACGCGGTGCGGCAGGAAGAGGTCGCGGATATTTGAGCCGAAGTTGCGTCCGTAGCTGAGCGACGCTTCCGGATCGTAGCGAGCGCTGGAGAGCCCATCGCTGTCCTGAATGAAGAGCAGCTCTTCGCGCGGAGCGAGCAGCTCGTAGAATGGCGCGGAGGCGAAGATGTAGCGCTGCTCGGCGGTGCGCTGCCAGTAATGCGCGATGTCTTCACGGTACGAATCGTGATCCGGTGCGCTGGTTGTGAATGCAAACGACCGGTTGTAGCCGGGGGTGAGCGTCCACGCCCCCATCCCCGGGCCGCCGAACTGCAGCGGAAACGACAGCTCCAGGTTGCCCCGGTTGCGCTGCGTGCCCCGCGTAGCGCTCTGGTTCTGGATATCCCAGTTGG
>PWMO01000141.1 GCA_003558175.1 Spirochaetaceae bacterium | reverse complement strand
CGATAACCGAACCAAAGAATGATCCGGTGGTGGCAAGCCCGATCGCCTGCCCCGCCTTGCCCTGTCTGGCCAGCGGATGCCCATCGACCGCGGTTGCCGCGTTTGCCGGCGTTCCCGGGATGTTCAGCAGAATGGCGCTGCGACTGCCACCGTAAATCGCTCCGATATACATACAGATCAGAATCAGCACCGCGTTCCCCGCCGGCAGACGGAACGTCAGCGTGGTCATGAGCGCGATGCCCATAGTGGCGGTGAGTCCCGGCAGCATTCCAACGATGATCCCGAGCTGAGTGGCCCACAGGACGTCGAAGATTGTGCGGAACGTCAGAAATTCAAACAGGCCGACTCCAAGCATTCGAAGACCGTCAAGCATGGTGTGTGACTCCTGCGAACGGTGCCTATGGGAGGCGGACCAGAAAAAGATACCGGAACACAACCGATACCAGCGTTGCCGTAAGCAGCGCTTCTACAAACGCGAACCTGATTCTGCCGAGCTGCTCACGCAGTGGGCGTGCAGTCTCGTACTCATACACCAGAATGAAACCGAGAACAAACAAGAAGGTTGCCGCAGGATACCACACCGTGCCGACCAGGCCGATCGCGTACAGCAGGCAGAGTCCGGCGGTGACCAGCACACGCGAAACCTGCGGATTACTCATTGCCGATTGCAGCGCGGCTCGGTCGATACCGAGACGATGCCCACGATACCGCAGTGAGCGTACCAGCAGCATCACGCTCATGATTCCGATCGCCACCCCGAGCAGTCCCGGGACCAGCCCCGGTATCGTGTAGGGGTTGATGTTTCGGT
Source organism: Spirochaetaceae bacterium (assembly GCA_003558175.1). Lineage (GTDB taxonomy): Bacteria > Spirochaetota > Spirochaetia > DSM-27196 > PWMO01 > PWMO01. The sequence goes on along the minus strand of PWMO01000141.1, from coordinate 3,127 downwards.
GTTCGAGGCGGGGCATGCGGATTGAAAGCGCAACCACGCCGACAGAGAACGCCAGCAGCACGATCGACGTCAGGAAGTCGGCTCGCGGCATGCGACCGCCGGGCAACGACTTCTGCTGTAGTTGAACGTCAGCCATGTGGAACTCCTTGGGATCCGGGATAGCCGGCACCGGAACATGAGCCGTGAGCCCGCCGGGGAAGCGGACTCACAGCTGCATATGGTGCCTGTACTGTATCGATGTTCGGCCGTTTCGCCTACAGCCGTGTTTGCGGCGCGGGTTACGGCAGCAGTCTTGAACGTGGTTACGGCCGCGGGATGCCCACCTCATCAGGGCTCATCACCGTGTCGCCCGCATCATGCTTGAGCCAGGCGTCGATCTGAACCATCGGGAACGATTTCTCTACCGCGGTTGAACCGTACGCCGGGTCAAAGAAGGCGGCATTCTCTCTGGCCCACTGCCGCAGTGAATCCGAGGTGATCACGTGTTCGCGCCAGATCTTATCCAGCGTGTTGACCACTTCCTGCGGTACCCCGGCCGGTACAAAGAGACCGAAGTAGACTGGCGCGGCCTCGAAGTCCGGCACCCAGTTGGTGATCGGCGGAATGGGCTCAGCAACGCCTTCGATTTCGAGCGGCTCGGAGGTCAGAACCGCAAGCGGGCGCAGCCGTCCGGCGCGAATCATATCGACCTGTTCTACCGACAGCTGCGGCACAACCTCGGCTTCACCACCAACGGTCGCGGTAACCGCGGGCGCTCCGCCGTCATACGTAACGTGGCGATAGCGGATGCCGGTGTACTTAGCCAGTAGCTCCATCGCGGTGTGGCCTGCGGAGTTGATCCCGGCAGTGGCAACGGTAACCTGGTTGGGGCGTCGCTCGAAGGCTTCCATCAGGTCGTCAAGAGTCTGATAGGGAGAGTCGACGTTGACCGAGATCACGTTGGGCATGGCGACGTTGAGGTAGAGATGCCAGTCGTCCAGGGTAGTGTCAAGCAGGCCCATGACTTTGTATACGCCGAGGTCCTTCACCGCACCGGCGGTCCAGGTGTAGCCGTCACGTGGCGCATCCATCGCCGCTCTGGTTCCCAGCGACCCCGAGGCGCCACCCTGATTCACGACCACAACGCTGACGCCAAGCTGGTCTTCAACGATCGCCGCCGTCGCTCTCGCGGAGCGGTCGGTCGATCCACCTGCACCCCAGGGCACAATCAGGTTGATTGGCCGGTTGGGGCGCCATTCATACTCGGCCGTGGCTGCCTCGCCGACACCGGCGGCAAAGGTCATGGCTGCGGTCAGCAGCACAATGCTGGAAACGAGAATCAATCGTTTCATACTCTCCCTCCTTCTCGCGCGTATCGCGCTCAGTGACCCGCCGGCCCGCTGTATGCGAGCTGCGGTTCTGCCGTATGGCGTTTGCCGGGACCGGGGTACGCAACGCGCTCCGGCAGATCCCGACGGAACTGTCCTGGTATGTAGCCGAGCCCGGCGTACAGCAAGCTGCGCCCGGCACATGGGGGGCTGCACCTCACCGCAAAGGCACCAGTAGCCCCAATTCTACGCCGTACTCCTTAACGTGTCAAACGTCTGACCCATAACTTCTGACTGCGGCAGTGAAGTCGGGCGCCGAGGTTTCTGAACCTTCCAACTTGACGGGATTTCCGTTACCCCCTAAACTGTTTTTATTCAAACTATTTCAGTTGCTACTTTTGTAATTGAAGCATCTTGTGATGAAACGACAGCTGACTGATGAAACTATAGCTGGCCAGACGAAGGCTAATGAAACAAGAGCAGACCATACAGCATGGGGCACGCCCGAACGGAAGAGGATCACTTGTGGACAAACACTACGACAACGCCGCCGTTGACCGGCTGTACAACCGCATCTGGGGAGAAGACATTCACTACGGCGTCTACCTGCATGAAGACGATTCCATCGAGCTGGCAACGGGTCGCACCAAAGAGGTGATGGCAGATCCGGTTCCGCTTGGCAGCGAGTCGCTGGTGCTCGAGGTTGGTTGCGGCTACGGCTCAACGGCGCGCTATCTGGCCGAGCGGTTCGGCTGCCGGGTCGTTGCCAGCAACATCTCCGAGACACAGCTCGAGCACGCCCGCGAGCGCACCCGCGGCAGCGCGGCAGAGGCATTGATCACCTTCGAGGAGGCTGACTACCACGAGCTGCCGTACGACGACAATTCGTTTGACTGCTGGTGGTGCCAGGAGGCGCTGGTACACTCTCCAGACAAGCCGCGCGTGCTGGCCGAGGCGTTCCGGGTGCTGAAGCCGGGCGGGTACGCGGTGGTTTCGGACCAGATATTTCGACCCGATCGCCTTGACCCTGAGGAGACCCGGGCGGTCATGGCCCGCTATCACACAGACCGGCTGTCCGGCCCCCGGGACTACGCGGAGATGATACGCAACGCCGGCTTCACGCTCGTTGAATACCGCGACTGGCAGGAACACGCGGCAACGCATCGCCGCAAGATTCTCGATCGAATGAAAGATCTCATGCCCGAGCTGCGCGAAGAGATCGATCCCGATACGCTGGAACGCAACTACCGCAGCTGGAGCGACTGGGCCGATCTGGCTCGCGACGGCAAACTGGGATTTGACTACTACCTGGCGCGCAAGCCGTAAGGCGAAAGGCAGCGTCGCGAGCTCTCAATCGAGAACGCTCAAGAGGAGAGGAGAAGCATGGAAGAATGCCTGCAAGACGCACTGCAACGTGCACCGCAATTTGAAGGCCTGGATCCGCACCAACTGGATACCGAGCGCCTCGGCGGACTCACCAACCTGGTCTACCGTGTGACGCACGAGGACACTCCGTACGTGGTGCGGATACCCGGCGAAGGTACCGAAGAGTACATCGACCGATCCGTGGAGGCGCACAACGCGCGGGAAGCGGCCGCCGCCGGGGTCAACGCGCAGGTGCTGTACTTTGACGAGAGTGACGGTCTCATGGTCTGCAGCTACCTCGACGGCCATAAGACCATGTCACCGCAGGCGTTTCGCGACGACAACGACGCCGTTGCCCGAGCCGGCATCGCTATGCAGCGGATGCACTCAAGCGGCCGGCAGTTCCGCTTTCGGTTCGAGCTGTTCAGCATGATCGATGAGTACCTCGGCGTGTT
>PWMO01000496.1 GCA_003558175.1 Spirochaetaceae bacterium | reverse complement strand
CGCCTTCAGGACCGATTCGGAAATCTGCTGGTAGAGGATGTCGTTGGAGCCTTCGAAGATCTGGAACGGCCGGCTGTCGACTACTGACCGTGCTGCAATATGATCGAGACGGTAGCCCTTGGCACCCACCAGCTGCAGCAGTGACTGGGCCGCCGACTGCATCTTATCGGTAATGATGCTTTTGATGGCGTTTGCCGGCAGCGCCGCGGTTGAGCAATCGTTCTCAACCCCGGCGACCTCGCTGGTGAAGGCGCACATCGCGGAGCACAGGGTGTAAGACGACTGCAACTCTGCAAGCCGGTCCTGCACCTGGTCGTAGTCACCAAGGCTGCGGCCACCTACCTTGCGTGAACGGGTGTGAACCAGCGCTTCATCCAGCAACCGCTTCAGAAAGCCCATAGCCATACCGGGAAACTGCAGCCGGCTGCGATGCAGCAGATCCAGCAGCACCCGCACCCCGCTTGTCTGCGGTGCCAGCTTGCGGTCGGCAGGTACGCGGGTATCGATCAGGTTGCGCCCGTAGGGGATCATGGATAGGCCGAGGCTGCGGTAGTATTCTTCTACTTCAATGCCGCCCAGGCTTCTGTCCCAGACGAAGAAACTGATGTTGCGTTCGAGCTCGCCGCTCTTCGCCATACCGCGCGCGGTGAGCAGCCAGTAGTCGGCGTGCCCGGTCAGCCCGCCCCAGTGTTTGACGCCGCGAAGACGATAATGGTCTCCTTGCGCAAGAAAACTGGTGCGCATCGAAAGCGCATCGCTGCCGTAATCCGGCTCGGTAATCATCAGTCCGCCGAGCGCCCGGTCGTTCAAGAAGCTGTGAAACACCTGTTGCTGCAGGTCTTCGTGCGCGTGCCGCGAGACCGGCTGCAGAAAGAGAGCCCCGTTGATGCCCATAATCAGTGAGAGCGGCAGTGACTCGTACGAGCACGCTTCCAGCAACGAGAGGCACTCGTGCACGTGCTGACCGCGGCCACCGAAACGCGCCGGAATAAAAACCGACAGCGGCGCCTGCTCGGCCACCTGCTCCAGCGCCTGGTTGAGAACTTCACGACGTGAACCGGGTTGCGCGGCGTCGGAAACCGTGTCGGAAGATCGAAAAACATTCCGCAAGCGACGGCGGATGTCCGAGATAAAGGAGCTGAAGGGTACTTCGGTCTCAGGGGCCATAGGTAAACTCACGCAGGACGGATTGAGGCGGTTGCCGAGGTCGCGGCGACAACGTAGCGCAGGCCATCTGCGACACTTCACCTTGCTCCAATATAATTGACTGTAGCGGTAATGTCTATGTTGCGGCCGGAAGAGTGCTCCACTTTGCTTGTCCTCGCAGAGCCTGCCGAGCTGCTGCAACGGATTCCGACACGCGTGGAAGATCTCGAGTTTCGCCGTTGAGCAGTCTATGGCTTCCCGATAGAATCGAAACAGGAACGCAGATCCTGCATCCAGGGATAACGCAACACGGGAGGTAAGGCAATCGTGGAAGACAAACTCTTCTCTATTGAAGGCAAGGTGGCGCTGATTTCAGGGGGCAGCCGAGGGATCGGATTTGAGCTGGCGCGCGGCTTTTCGCGCCGCGGTGCGAAGGTGATCATTGTTGGGCGCAAGAAGGAAACGCTGGACGAAGCCGCCGCCGAGATCGGCACAGAGACCGGGAACCCCGTCGACACTGCGGCGTGCGACGTTGCGGATACCGAACAGATCAAGCGCACCGTGGCCGAGGTGCACCAACGGTACGGGCGCATCGACACCCTGCTCAACGTAGCCGGAGTTACCATTCGTAAGCCTGCCGAGGAGTATACCCCGGAGGAGTACGACTTTGTGGTCAATATCAATCTGCGCGGCGCTTTCTTCATGGCGCAGGAGGTCGGCAAGCGCATGATTGCCCAGCGCAGCGGAACCCAGGTGCACGTTGAATCCTACAACAGCTTTGCCCCGCTTACGCGCATCATGCCGTACGCGATCGGCAAATTCGGCATGCACGGCATGATCAAGGCGCTCGCCTCCGAATGGGGAGAGTACGGCGTGCGGATCAACGGAATCGGGCCGGGCTTCATTCTGACCGATCTCAACCGCGCGCTCTGGTCGCAGCCGCACATGAAGTCATGGGCGATGGATCACACTCCGCTGAAGCGATTTGGCGAAGTAGAAGACATGGTGGGGACGGTGGTGTTTCTGGCGTCGGAGGCTTCCGCATTTGTGACCGGGCAGACCGTCTACATCGACGGCGGCCTGTCCGCCGGCACCGCGTGGCCGATCGACAAAGCGTGACGCTCTTTGAGATACGTGCACGTCTCTTGCGCGACGTGCACGTCGCTTGGCTTATTCTTCGTTGACGTCCAGCAGGACCTTCATGACCTCGCTCTGGTTGTTGTCGATGTACTCGAGGGCATCGTGGAACCTGTCCAGCGCGAAGTGGTTGGTGATCAGCTGCTCGGAGGTGATCTTGCCGCTGTCAATGAGATCAACCGCTCGTTGAAAGTCTTCCCGCCGATAGACAAACACACCGATGAAATCGATCTCGCGGCGCTGCAGCGCCGGGATCATCAGCGTGATGGGATCCTTGACGTTCGCCACCATCACGATTCTGGTGCCCGCGCGGGCCGCTTCAATTGCCTGTTCTATGGTGCTCTTCACGCCGGCGCAGTCCAGAATGACGTCGGCCTTGTCCGGGCCGAAGGTCTCCAGTACCGCGTCCAGCAGTGTACCGTCACGCATGTTGACCGTGTGGTCAATGCCGCACTCACGGGCGCGCTTCAGCCGTGACTCCTGGATATCGGTAATCATCACCGATGCCGCACCGGAGTGCCTGGCAACCTGCGCTACCAGGTTCCCGATCGGCCCGGCACCCAGGACCACGACGTTCTTGCCGTTGAGATCGCCGGCGCGGCGAATCGATGCGGTGGCAACTGCAGTAGGCTCCACCAGCGCACCCCTGTCATAAGAGGTTTCGGGAGCGAGTTTCAGCACCTTTGCGGCCTCAACGGCGAAGAACTGAGCGCCCATGCCGTCCTGGTGCACGCCGAGCACCTTGAGACTCTCGCACACGTTGTAGTTCCCGTCGCGGCACGGGCGACACTTGCCGCAGAATACCAGGGGTTCCACCGTTACTCTGTCTCCCACGGCGAATCCCTGGACGTTCTTGCCCACCTGTGCCACGCGGGCCGAAGCTTCGTGCCCCTGAACGACCGGAAAGGTCATGTACTTATGCTGGCCGTGGAGTATGGTGATATCGGAACCGCAGATGCCAATCCGCATGACCTCGAGCAGCAGTTCATTGTCTGCGATCTCGGGTTTCTGAACGTCGCGGTACTCAATGTCTGCGGCGCCCTTTGTTACTGCCTCTAACACGGGGAACTCTCCTTGAATGGATTCAGCAAATTTATTAACAGGATATACCTGCGCGTGTCAAGGAACACAGCGGGCAGCAACGCAGCAGTACCGTCCGCCGCGACCGACGCGTGCGCGCCGCTACATGGAGATTCCGCCGTCAACCGTCCAGGTCTGCCCGGTGACAAGCGTTGCCCGGTCGATCAGAGACAGCACCACCTCGGCGACATCTTCGGGCTCGGCGGCCCGACCCAGCGGCGCGCCCGAAGAGTAGCGCTGAACGTGTTCTTCTTTGCCGGCCACCCAGCGGCTGAGAACGATACCCGGCGCTACGGCGTTTACACGTACATCGGGGCCAAGCGCGATTGCCAGCGAACGGGTCACGCTCAATAGCGCCGCCTTTGAAGCGGCGTACGCGATGCAGCTGCCTCGCCCGGTGAACGCCGCAATCGAGGCAACGTTGACGACGCAGCCCCCGGCCTCTTTCAGGGCCGCTGCCGCGGCACGGCTGAGGAAGAAAGCGCCCTTGACGTTGACATCCATGATGGCGTCCCACAGTTCCTCCGTCATGCCTTCCAGATCGTCGAGTGGAACGAAGTGCGTCCTGCCGGCGTTGTTGACCACGAT
>PWMO01000093.1 GCA_003558175.1 Spirochaetaceae bacterium | reverse complement strand
GTTCACGGCTGATGCCCGCACGCGGATATCCCTATCCGGAAGCTGTCCGGGGACGGCAATCCGGGGACAAAAAAAGCCCGCTACCGAAGGACTTCGGCAGCGGGCTTTTCGCCTGCTTGCGGGCGCGCCGATGCATCAACGCCGGCTGGACGCCCCCAGTCCTTCGCGGTCCGAGACCCCGGGTAGGGCGAGTAGGAGACCGAGAAGGGTAAGGCTGGCGATCTGCCGTGCGCGATTCATATGATCAACAGTATCGGAATTATGGCACGATGTGTCAACCGTTGTCGAAGATGTTGACGATTATTCCTGGTGAAGCCTATTCTTCCGGACTCGCGACATCTTCCCGGCTGTCGACACGGTTCGCGGCGTCTTCGACCGCCCGTTCCCGCAGTGGCGATCCGGGCTCCTTCGCCATGCTGCGATAGATCAGCCAATCGATAAAATGGGGCAGGATACGCTGCACCAGCGCCACAAACTGGGCCTCGAAGGAGACAATGCGGTTGCGCTTGCGCCAGCGGATGGCGCGCAGAATGTGGTGCGCCACATCTTCCGGTGACATGAGCTTTCCCTCGCTGCGGGGTGTCTCCGACTGCTCGCGCCCGTCGCCGGTCAGTGCGTGCGTACGAATCCCGGAGCGCGTGAAGCCGGGCGCGACGACCAGCACGTGCAGCCCGTCAGGCAGATGCTCGATGCGTATGCTCTCCAGAAATCCGTGCATTGCGAACTTGGACGCCGAATACCCGGAGCGTCCCGGCAGCCCGTGAAAGCCTGCCACCGACGAGACGCCCACCAGCACACCGCGCGGTGACTTGAGCAACCACGGCAGTGCCGCCTTGGTACAGTGGACGGTACCCCAGAAGTTGACCTCCATCAGACGCCGCAGAACGGCGACGTCCGTTTCAATTGTCAGCGAGCGCATCGAGATTCCGGCATTGTTGATCAGGACGTCCACACCGCCGAACTCGCTGACGCAGCGGTCCACCAGCGCTCGACACGCCGCCGGGTCGGTAACGTCGGTTACCTGCGTAATCAGCACGCCGCCGGCGGCCTGCGCCTGCTGCTGCAGCACGACGAGTGGCTCGGCACTGCGCGCTGCGGCTACCACCCGCGCACCGCGGGCCGCGAAGAGCAGCGCCGTGGCATAGCCGATTCCGCTGGAGGCCCCGGTGACAATGACCGCTTTGTCTCGAACGGCGTACAGGGGAAACCGTTTGCCCCGCCGATGCTTCATGTGCGCCCCCGGGACGCGCCTTCGCGTCCGTTACGGCAACCGTTCCGACAGGAACCGCTCTACCAGCGCGACTGCGGTGTGCCGGCGATAGGCGGCGGTCGACCGCTGGTCGTCAATCGGGCGGATGAGTCCCTGATAGCCGCCGGCGATTTCTGCCGCCCGCGCCGCGGCCTCTTTCGGCGTCATACCGAGCACTCGGCCTTCGATTTCGCGTGACCGGACGATTGTCGGTGCGACTGCCCCGAGCGCGATAGCGACATCGGCGATCCGGCCGTCGGTCATCGCGGCACGGGCGCATATCGACAGCTTGGACAGTGCGTTGGCTTTGCGTGTTCCCACCTTATGGTAATACTGGATTGCGGCAGCAGTCGCCGCGGGCGGAAGGTGAACGGCCACCAGCAGTTCATCGGCTGCGAGCAGGGTTTGCCCGGGGCCGGTAACGAAGGTCTCGATCGGCAGTCGCCGCCGCCCGTCGGGCCGTGCCAGCTCAACCTCGGCGTCGAGCGCGTAGAGGGCGCAGGTGGCATCGGCGGCCGGTGAGGCGTTGCAGATATTTCCGGCCAGGGTTGCCACGTTGCGCAGCCCCGGCGCCGCAAGTTCTTCGATTGACCTGCGCAACAGTTCGGGCGTTGCCGGGTTATCGAGCAGCTCGGCGTACGTGACTCCGGCTCCTATCCTTAGCCCGCCGGTGCTGCCGTTTTCCTGTCCCTCGATTGAGCGGAGCTCGGAAAGGTGGCCGATATAGAGAACTACTCCATCCAGCCGCGGCAGCGTACCCGCCCAGTTTCGATGCCGTACCAGCAGGTCGGTGCCACCGGCAAGCGGCCGAGCGCCGGTTGCCGCACGTACCTCCAGTGCATCTTTCAGCGTGGCCTGGCGATGGTACTCGATCATGAATCCGTTCCTTTGGCCGCAGTTTCTCTTCTGGCCGCAGTTTCCGCGCCCGGCACTGCCGCGGCTCGCGGCGCCTCCGTTGCCGCCCCTTGCGCCCGCGCTGCAGCAGCGCGCTTGACGCCTTCGACAATCAGCGCATATCCGGTGCAGCGGCAGAGGTTGCCGGAGATGGCGGTGCGGATTTCGGCCTCGTCCGGCCGGGCGGTGTGGCGCAACAGCGCTTCGGTGGCTACCGCCATTCCGGTCATGCAGAATCCGCACTGCACGGCACCCGCCTCGGCGTATGCGTCTCCAATTGCCCGGCCGCGCGCGGTGGCCGCAATACCTTCCGGAGTCTCGATCGAACAGCCGTCAACCATTCCGAGCGCCATGATACAGGAGTTCACGATCATGTTGTCTTTCAGTACCGAACAGGCGCCGCATTCACCCTCGCCGCACCCCTCCTTCACTCCGGTCATGCCGAACTCTTCACGCAGCACGTCGATCAGCCGGGTGAGCGGATGCGCGTGCGTGTGCACCTCCTTACCGTTAAGCGTGAACCGTGTTATGTGCATGCTTTCTTACCTCCAGCAGATATTCAGGGGTGGCGGGTATTCGCGACAGGCGCAGATCCAGGGCTCGCTGCAACGCGAGCACAAAAGCCGGCGCAGCGCCGTCAAACACCACCTCACCGGCGCCCTTGGCACCGGACGGACCGTAGGGGTAGGGGTTGTCAACCAGGGCGCTGCCAATGGCCGGGTAGTCCAGCGACGTAGGAATTACGTAATCCGCCATGGTCACCTGGCGAAAGCGCCCGCCCGAGGTCTCGAGCTTCTCGATATGGCCGTACCCCAGCCCCTGTACAATCCCACCGTCGATCTGTCCCTTGATCACCAGTTCGTCAATTGCGCGGCCGATATCGAACGCCGCCCAGATGCCGGTGACTTCCGCTTCCAGCGTCACGGGATCGACCACTACCTCGACGCAGTTGACGCCCCAGCCGTAGGCAGGATACGCATCACCCTGCAGCGTTTCAGCATTCCACTGAATGTGGGGCGGTTGCACGTATTGCTGCTCCACCTCAATCGGCCCCGGCTCGGCGGCTCGTTGTTTCAGCTGCAGCGCGGCCTCCTGCAGCAGGAAGCCGACCACGCTCGCCGAACGCGAGGCGCAGGTTGGCCCGGAGTCCGGCGTGAGGTCGGTGTCGGCGTTGAGCAGTTGGACCTGCCCGGGCGGAATATTCAACGTGTCGCACACGATCTTGCGAAACGTGGTCTCGAGCCCCTGCCCGATCTCTACGTTGGAGGTGCAGACCTCAATGGTTCCCTCCTGCGTGCGCCGCAGCTTCACGCGGCCCTTGATGATGTCACGCTCCCCCGACCCGGTGAACCCGCTTCCGTGCTGTACGAACGACAGCGCAATGCCGCGCCCTGAACCAGGACGGTAGGCCGCTTTCTTGCGGTCGTAGTTGGAGAGTTCCTTCACGCGTGCCAGCAGCTCATGCAGCTTGACATCCTCCGGGATATGGCCGTTGGTAATGGTGGCGCTGTCACGCTGCACGAACGAGGCGATGCGCAGCTCGTCTTCATCCAGGCCGATTTCCCTTGCAACGTGGCTCATGTGCATCTCTATGGCAAACAGCGCCTGAGGTGCACCAAAACCGCGAAATGCGTCGGCCGGCACGGTGTTGGTGCAGACCGCGCGGCCGTATGCTCTTACGTTGGGAATGTCGTAGACGCCGATTCCGGTGAAGATTGCGCGCTGCAGCACGACTCGCGACGAGCTCTCGTAGGCGCCGGCATCGATGATGGTGTCGAGGTCCATGGCGATGATTTTGCCGTCATCGTCCAG
>PWMO01000279.1 GCA_003558175.1 Spirochaetaceae bacterium | reverse complement strand
CTACGACATGGCGGTACAACTGGGATATGACAGCGATAACGCTATGCAGTTTGTGGACTACATCAATGAAATGATTGAGGTCACCTCGTTGACCGGCCCCTGGATGCGGCGGGGCGGCGGCCGGGGAACACGGCATGGTCCATGGCACGGTGAGAAACGGGATGAGATACGGCAGATGCGGCATTGGAATCGCTACGCGTGGGACTGCTGGTGTGCGGTTTGCGGCCGCGGCCGCACTGGTGCTGCTGCTTGCTTCCTGCACCACGCTTCGCGTCCCGCCCGATATCGCGACCGGTTACTCGCTTGCTCCCCCGGAGTCCGGGCTGATCCGTGAGCTGGCCGCCGACACCGCCCGTGCGCGGGAACGCTCACGCGATGACTCCGGTGTGCCACGCATTCCGGTTGCATTGCGTCGTGTAGATGAAGATCCGGACGGCGCCGGCCTGCCGACTCCAACCGCTGCGCCGACTCCAACCGGCCCGCCGGCGCAGATAGAAACGGCGGAGGGGTCGCTCCTGCTCATCCCCGGCAACCGGGATGCACTGCTGTGGCGGTTGGCTCTGACGGACTCGGCCGAGATCTCGTTGGACGTGCAGACCTTCCTCTGGGAGCTGGATGAATCGGGCACGCTGCTTCTGGAGCGGCTGCTGCAGGCGGCCGATCGTGGCGTCCGAGTACGCGTGCTGGTCGACGACATCTTCAACACCAAGCCCGATCGTACCGTCGCCGCCCTGTCGACGCATCCCAACCTCGAGGTACGGGTTTTTAATCCCAATCCGGCACGCCGAACGACCGCCGGATCCGCGGTGCGGTTCATGATCGAACTGCAACGCCTCAATCGCCGCATGCACAACAAGCTGTTCATCGCCGACGGCAAGGCGGCGATCATCGGCGGTCGCAACGTTGGTGACAAATACTTCGGGCTGCACGTGGGCTATAACTTCCTCGATCTCGACGTGCTGGTAACCGGCGACGCGCTCGATGCGATGTCGGCGTCGTTTGACGAGTACTGGAACAGCCCGTACGCCATACCGGGATCGAGTTTCAGCCGGCGCGGCACCGCTCTGCACCTGCAGTCGATCAGGGAGTCCAGTGTGGATCTGATCAACCGCAGCGAAGCGTTGCGCGATCCGCTGCTCTTTCCGGCGTCGTGGCAGCCGTTTTTCCAGAGCGCGGTGCCGGACATGATCCCGGCAGAGCTGCAGTACGTATATGACAGTGCCGCGGAACACGACGTCCGGAGAGTCGTGCCGACGCTGAAGGACATGGCGCTTAGTGACGCCGGCGACGTGATCATCGTCACGCCGTATTTCCTGCCCGGTGCAGATACTCTGGCGCGTCTGACCGACCTGCGGGCCGAGGGCAACCGGGTACGGCTGATCGTGCCTTCGCTGGGCTCCATCAACCATACGGCGGTGCACAGTCACTACCGCAAGTACCGCGGTGACCTGCTGCGAAGCGGCATCGAGCTCTTTGAGTATCACCACGATCCTGCCGGTCCGGGTCGTGGCTATGCCGACACCGCGCCGGTCGCGGCGCGCTTCATCAGTATGCACATGAAAGCAGTGGTTGCCGGGGACTCCATTGCCTACGTCGGCTCGCTGAACTTCGACCATCGCGCGCTGAGAATAAACACTGAGAACGGCCTGATTGTCTCTTCACCCCAGTTTGTCCGGCAGTTGCGTGGCATGCTCGAGGCCATGATGGAACCCGAGGAGTCGTGGCAGGTGCGTGAGGCCGAGCGAGGCTACGAGTGGGTGAGTGAAGACGAGACGCGTCGTCGGCCGCCGGCGCGTTCCGGCCTGCAACGGATCTCCGAGTTCTTCTACCGACTGCTGCCGATCGAGAACCAGCTGTAGCTCCCGCCGCAACGAAAACGCGTAGACGTAATATAGTAAATATGCTATATTACGGCTATGACATTAACCGAGTTCAACGCCGCTGTCGAACGGACGGACCGGCCCACCATTATCGACGTCTGGGCGCCCTGGTGCGGTCCCTGCAAAGCGATGAAGCCTGCGTTTGATTCCCTGTCGGCGGAGTATGGCGACCGCGCCCAGGTACTGGCAATCAATGCGGATGAGAGTTCCGAGATCGCTCAGGCGCTCAGCATCTTTGCAATTCCTACCGTTGTGGTGTACCGCGGCGGGACGGAAGTCGCACGCCGCAAGGGCGCGCAGTCCGAGGCCGACCTTCGCGGCCTGTTTGCGGCAGCCGTGGACGGGCGTGACCTACCGGCAATTCGACGCGGTAGCCGGATGCTCCGTGTGGCAGGGGCGGTGTTGGCTGCGGTGCTGGCCGGCCGGATGGACCCCGCCTGGCCGATGCAGCTGGTTGCCATGGGGCTGTTTGTTTCGGCCATCCACGATCGCTGTCCGATTATCCAGGCACTGAAGCAGCCGTTCAGCCGGCGGTAGCCGGCAAGCAGGATTGCGCAACTGCGAAGCCGCGTTCCAGCGGTCGGCGGTCACTTCACGTTGACGCCGGTGGAGCCCTCGCCCCACTGGATCTCGAGCTCCAGTTCGTACTTCGTATTGTTTGCCTTCGTCCTGGTCTGGTACTTCAGCTCGAGTTCCACCTGCTGCGCGACCTCGAGCGTGAGGTCTTCCGCGCCGCCGCTGAGCGTCACCGTTCCGGATTCCACTCGATCGGCCAGGTGCCGCAGAAACGTTGCAAGTTCGTCCCGCCCCATTTTCTCTTCGCTGCGATGCAGCACGTTCTTTGCTCCACTCATCTCTTGCTCCTCCTGCTGTTCCGGAGTATGCCGAAGCGACACGCCGCATGCAAGCGGGCGCCGTGCAAGCCAAAGCCGTGGCCGAGGCGCGCGAGGGAGATGCTCGAGATGGGATGCAATCCCGCCCCACAACGGAGCCACAATGGGCTCGGACGGCCCCCGGTAGAGCCGGACCCGCGCTTGGCGCCGCTGAGAGGCTGTGGGTGCGCAACCGGCGGGAGTGGCAGTGTTGAGCGGATCCGGGGAGCAGGGGCGGGCGCCGGAGCACGCCCGGACAAGAAACTGCCGGTGGGGAGACTCGAACTCCCACACCCTTGCGGGTGGCAGATCTTGTGTCTCAAATAACTCGAATTTCTGCTTCACACGGATCTTTGTGTAACTTCCCGGACTTTCATACGTGTATATTGGTGTGTGAATTGCGTCAACGGGTTTCTTCCTGGCGATTCATGCAGCTTCTCCTCTATTCCTGCAGATAATCTCAGGAAAAACCTCATGAGGTGGTGGAGCATAATCCTATGTGCCGGCCGGTGCGGCCGCATTTCGCGTGCACTGCCTTCCACACACCGTCGGAGTTGGCGCGGAAAGAGGCGTCAGGAAGTTTCGTATCACTATTGAATTCTTCTTCTTCTCATATTCCAATGAACATTGGAGAATAGAATGGAAGAGTCCCATTTCCAGCGGATTGTGTACCAGGAGATCGGCGCTGTACTTTCGGCGCTCGGCGAACCGCATAGAATCGAGCTTCTGGAGCTGCTCTGCCATCAATATGAGGAGCATGTGAATAAGAGGAGTATGAGAAGATGAAAACACTGTTCATCCTGAATGACGCCCCCTACGGCACCGAGCGCATGATCAAGGCGGTAGCCGTGCGCGGTGGAGAGCTCGGCGTCTGCGGCAGCTGCATGGGCGCGCGCGGAATCACCGACGCTGAGCTGGCAGCGGATACCCATCGCAGCACCCTGGACGAACTGACTGACTGGGTCCAGTGGGCGGATTCGGTCGTCACGTTCTGACGCGCAAACGGAGGCCCTCGTGAACGCCCTCGGTCGACCGATCTATCTCGACTACAACGCCACTACGCCGCACGATCCCGAAGTGGTGGCGGCGATGCTGCCGTTTCTGGAGTCTGAGTTTGGCAATCCTTCCAGCGGTCACGCATTCGGCACCGTTCCTCGTGAAGCCGTAGCGAACGCACGGGAAGAAGTTGCATCGCTGATTGGAGCACACCCTGAAGAGGTTGT
>PWMO01000383.1 GCA_003558175.1 Spirochaetaceae bacterium | reverse complement strand
CGGGCGGCGCCAGTATCGGGAACCGAGTCAAACCCAAGGTACTGCGGATAGTAATCCGACAGTCCGGGCGCAGTGCGAATACGATCGATGGGGCACTCCACCAGCGGTGACGAGCTGGCGGCTACCGTGCGGACCATGTCCACGTAGTCATAGAGGGTGAACAGCTCCTCGCCTCCGAGGTTGTAAACACGGTTGTAAGCGGCGGAGTTAGCGACGGCGGCAAGAAACGCATCCGCCACGTCTTCGGCAAACACTATTCGCAGCAGTATGTCAGGGATTTCACGCGGCAGAAGCACCGGTTTTCCGTCGAGGAGCCGCTGCAGATAGAACCAGATATGAAGCGATGGGTCTCGTGGCCCCTCCACGACCGTTGGCCGGAACACGGTTACGGGGAGGTCGGCGGAAAGGTTGGCCCACAGCTGTTGTTCCAGCGCCCGTTTTCCGTCTCCGTACGGCTCACCGGTCCGTTTACCCAGATCGGCTTCTTCCTCGTACAGCGGGCGGTAGCGCGGCACGTGCCGGTAGACCGACACACTCGAGCAGACGATGTACTGTCCGGCACGGCCGCGCACGGCGCGGAGTGCCCCATCGGCGTGCGCTGCGTTAAATGCAATATTGTCTATGACGGCGTCGTACGACTCAGTGCCGACCAGGCGTTGAAAAAGCTCGTGATCCTCTCGATCTCCCTCGAGGTGTCGGACGTGATTCAGAACGTCGGGTCGTGATCGCCCCCGCGAAAAGACCGTTACCTCGTCACCTCGCTCCAGCAGCTTCTCAACGATCCTCAGCCCGAAAAAACTGGTCCCGCCGATTACCAGGATCTTTCTCATTGTCTCCTCCTTCGTACCGGCCTCGGCCTCCGGTTGGGGCACGCGCGCCATATTCTCCGACCCGGTTGGTTCAGTATATTCAGTACATGACTGAATCGACACCGTCAACACCGCCACCGCCTCCAGACCCCGGACCGCGACGCAAGGCCGCCAATCAGCGAGACCCGGCTCCCGATACACATGCAGCCCGCACCGATGCGGTACGCGCCGAGCGAATACGCGATCAAGAACTCACGCGCCGGGTGCTGCCCTACCTCGTGTCCCGGTACCGCCGCAAGGTCGAGCCGGTTCAGGCAGCCGCAGAGGTCGAGGCACAATTCGACCTGGAGTCCCGCAAAGCGTATCGTTGGACCGCGCTGATGTAAGAGCAGCTTGAGGGATCGCGCCGACGGATCGCCACGGCCTTCGCCGCCGCTCTGTGGGCAGGAGCACTGCTGCTGTTGATACCGGGTGTGGGAGCGCTGACCGGCCGATTCTCGCTGCACCGCCCGCCGCAGAGCGTGGCACTCATTCTAACGGCTGGAGTCCTGTTGCTGGTGACCGGGCTGACCGGCGGCCTCTGCGCCCGGCGCCTGGCGCGTGTACCACCGCAGTGACTGCGCGCCGCTGGATGAAACGCTGACGGACACCCAGTCGAAGGAGAATCAACAGCGCTGCGGACGGGCGGACAGAAGCCTGGTCTTTGCCGCGTACTCCCTACAGGAAAGAACCGACGTACTGGATCATGTCCCTGATTGCCGCTTGGAAAGAGTTCATGTTCTCAACCATCGAGGTGATTTCGTTGAACTCTTCCACCGCGAAGCCGTTTTCATCAACCGACCGTCGGTAGTATTCAACCTGGTTCAGCTTTTCTACCGTCGCAGTATCGGGCTCACTGTTCCAGTTTGGTTTAAAGCTTTTGTTTCGGTAGTGCACAAGTACATCGCCGATGACATCCGGGGGAACAGTGTACACAACAGGTCCGCCGGCAAACATTTCGATGTGCGGATAGACGATCTCGCCCTTCTGATTGACATGCTTTCTCGCCGAGCAGTTGAGCATCTTGATGGGAAGGTCTCGTTCAACGAACAGCCGGGCGGCTTTCTTCACGACTACTTCGGTTGCCGTTCTCAGTTCAAAAGCATTGATGTTCAGGTTCTTCTTGTCTATGACACCGCGGAACGCTGCAGAGTCTTCAAGTCTCCCGTTCATGTGGGTACAGACCGCCCTCCAGCCGTGACGGGGAGTCCCGGACTCGGCAAGATGGATCTTCCTTCCTTCGGCAACGTTTTCCGCCACCGCCATGATCTGGGAGAGGTTGAACACAGCCGTGGCGTTGGTTGATACTCCCCTGCTCGCAAGATACTTGAAAATGGGTATCCCTTCGGTGGTACCCGGGATCTTTATCATCACATTGGGAGAAATCTCGGCAAGCTCGTCGGCCATCTCCCGCATGGCGGGGCCGTTGTAAGACAGGAGAGGGTCAACCTGGCCGGAAATATGGCCATGCTTTCCGCCACTCGCCTCGAAAAGCGGCATGAACTTCTCCGCTCCCCGCTTCACCGTTTCTATATATACTTTTCTGAAAAGCCCGTATTTGGACTTCCCCGTGTAACTCTTCCTCATGTCTGCCACTATTCCGGCCCACTCTTCCTTGCGGGTTTGAAGAACGGCCCACGACAAGGGCGGGTTGGTCGTGCATCCGTCGTACACCCAGTTCTCGACCGGGCCGTCAAAGAACATGGTCTCTATCTCGGCATTGAGCCAACTCTGCTCTTCTGCGGACAGTCCGGGGTACCGCTTCATTTTGTCTTTGAAGTTCGGCCATACCAGGGGTGAGCTGTCCCACCAGATTTCCGTTTCAGGGTTGAGTGTCTTGATTTCTCTCCAGGGATTGTGCATCTGTTCCTCCGTCATGCATCCCCAACGGGGGACTATTCATATCCAATTGCTCCAATTGCAGGGGTCTACCCAGCAAGACCTACGGCAGATACCAGGATACCCCGGCGTTCTTGCGGTCGAGACGCATACATCCATATACTGGTCGAGCCGAGCGTGTCAAGGAAGCGCCCGTGGCCTGTGTGCCTTCGGCCAAGCTGAATCAGATCGCTGCCTCTCTGGTTTCAGCTGGACTCCCGATCACGTTTGAAGGCACCGGGATGCAGGCCGGTACACCGCCGAATAGAGAAGAGCGCTCAGGAAAGCTCGTAGCGAACAATCTTCTCTTGCAGAGTCCGTCTTCCGATGCCCAGCAGTTGTGCCGCGCGAGTGGGACAATAGATTACTGATTCCGAAAAGAGCTCCCATCCGACAGGAATATTTGCAGAACGGCCGTTCTCCAGCACCGTGTGTGCTGCCGGGGCTTCAACGCTCCACCTTCTGGACCCGCGAGAGTAGTTCGGCTTTTCGCGGTCAAGCCGCCAACATCACGGAGACGTAGCGACCGTGGCGCTGTCGGCTGCCACGGCTGCCAGCCTGGTCCCATCGGCGCAACTGGTGACGTCAGACCAACGCATGGAAGCCAGATAGGTCTGTTTCGTCCAGGTTGCCCCGCTGTCCACGGAGGTAAAGACGTAGCCACTGAATTTTTCCCATTGACTGTCCACTGCTGCTGCCAGCCTCGTCCCATCGGCAGAGCTCGCGATGGTCCGCCACTCCCTGGAACCCGCGGAGGTGCGTGCCGTCCAGGCTGCCCCGCCGTCGGAAGAGGTGTAGATGCGGCCCCCCGCAACCACTGCTGCCAGCCTGATCCCATCGGCGGAACTCGCGACGGCCGCCCATTGCCTGCAGCCGGCGGATTCGTGTTCCGTCCAGTTTTCCCCACTGTCGTTGCTGGTGTAGATGTAGCCTCCGTAAACCGCTGCAGCCAGCCTGGTCCCGTCGGCAGAGCTCGCCACGGCCCGCCACTGCATGGAACCCGGGAAGGTGCGTGGCGTCCAGGTTGCCCCACTGTCGGCTGAGGTGTAGATGGAGCCCCCCGCAACCACTGCTGCCAGCCTGGTCCCGTCGGCAGAACTCGCGATGGCCCGCCAATACCGGTGGTCTGGGGAGGTACGTTCAGTCCAGGTTGCCCCGCCGTCGGCGGAGGTGTAGACATGACCGTTGGTGACCACAGCAGCGAGCCGGGAGCCGTCGGTCGAGCTCGTGATGGCTCGCCAATGCCTGGAACCCGGGGAGG
>PWMO01000196.1 GCA_003558175.1 Spirochaetaceae bacterium | reverse complement strand
TCTGCGCGATCTTCGCGGCCATCAGAGCAGAAAGGCCGTACGGTGGCGTGATCGTCCCAACACGGATCGCCATCACGGTAACAATTCCGACCACCGTAGGGTTCAGCTGCAGGAGCTGCACTACCGGAGCCAGCAGCGGAACAACGATCAGCATCGCGGAGGCGGGTTCCATGAAGGTTCCCAGTATCACGTAGATAAACGTCAGCAGAAGAAGAAACCCGTTCGCACCCAGATTGCTCGCTTCGATTGCGGCTACAATCGGCAGCATCACGCGGTAGTACGTCAGAACCCAGGCCAGGAACGAGGCGCTCGCAATCAGAAGGTAGATCACGGCGGAGTCTACCACCGCCCGCCGGCACTCGGCCATGTAAGCCGGGAAGTCCCGTCGGCCGTAGATGAATACCAGCACAAAGGCAATATACGCAACCGCTACCGCCGCGGCCTCCGTTGGCGTGAAGACCCCAACCGTAATGCCGACGATGATCAGAAAGAAAATCGATACCGGGAACAGGCTTTTCAGCAGCGCCTGCCCCACCATAGCTCGGGTTACCTGCTGGATACCTTCGTCACCTGACGCGGTAGAAATCCCGTGCCGGACGGCGTAAAAGTACGAGTACACCATCTGCACGAGGCCCACCAACACCCCCGGTATGATGCCTGCAAGGAAAAGGGCGGCGATCGACGTCTGTGCGATCGCGCCATAGATGATCATCAGAATGCTGGGCGGTATGATCGTACCGATTGTTGATGAAGCAGCCGTCAGTGTGGCGCTGAACTCAGCACTATAGCCTTGCTTCTTCATCGCAGGAATAAGCACCGGACCGATCGTTGCAACATCGGCGACCGAAGAACCCGATATTCCCGCGAAGAAGATGCTTGTCACAACATTCACGTGCGCCAGCGCTCCTTGCAGCCTGCCGATCAAGACGCGCGACACGAAGACGAGGTCGTCAGTTATTCCGCCAACCTTCAGCAGCCGTCCGCACAGGATGTACAACGGGATTGCAACCAGCGGAAAGCTCCTCATCTGCTGCAGGATGACCGACGACATCTGCCCGATGCTGACTCGAGCGTCAAACAGAATCGGTATACCCGATGCGAGCACTATCGAGAATACCACCGGGACTCCGATAAAGAGGCAGACAAAGAAGATCAACAGAACCGCTGCAAGTATCATTGTCGCAGGCCTCCGGCAACGTCCGTGTCGGCATCTGCTTCTCCATCCGGCGCACAGGGCGCTAACCCGCTTCGATCCGAATCTGAGCTCGTCTGATCGCCGGAATGGCCCGGGTTGTAGCGTTGCAACATCGCCAGCGCGTGCAGCAGAAACATCAGGACGCCTCCGACAAGAAACGCGGTGTTGAAGTACGCAAGGCTGATGCGCGCTCGATCGAACATCGGGAGGCGCAGCAGCTCAGTTCGGGTGATTCCCGCCTGGAAGCCGTTGTAGCCAACAACGGTGAAGAGGATTGTGCCAATCAGAACGATGATATCAATGACCACACGCCGTCTGCGCTGACCCCGGTCACCCATCAACGGGCTGAGCATGTCAATAGCGAGATGCTCATCCTCGTGCACTGCGACGGCTGCGCCAAGGAAGATAAGCCATACGGTGGAGAATCGTTGCAGAAGCGTAAGCTCAGGTATGGAAACGCGAAAGACGTACCGGGCAAGCACGCTGAAGAAAATGGTCACCGCAAGGAGAATCAGCAGGACCACACACACCCCGTACAATACGGCAACCGCTCGCCGCACGCCTCTCTCAAGCGCCCCATTTGGCATCATCGGGCAGCCTCCCCGTGTGATTCATGCACCCAATTCATGCACCCAATCAAGAGCTCCGTGGCCAGAAACGACCAATACCAGGCCACGCATTGCAGCCGGCGCTCGACGGCATCTGCGAGCCTGGGTTGTTCCAGTCGTCCAGATCACTCAGTCAAAGATATCGCGGACTGTCGATTCAATTCCGATTTCCTGAGCCAGATCCCACAGTTGCTTTCTTGAGGCCTCAATAAACGGGCCCTTGTCCGGGTCGGTTACGCGCACCCCAAACTCATTCTGTAACCGAGCCAGAAGATTCTCCGCATCGTCAAAAGCTCGCTGCAGATACTCCGGCTGCACCTCTGCAGCTGCATCGAGAATGGCGCGCTGTAGATCGGAGTCGAGAGATTCGAATCGTTGGTTGTTCATCACGATCATTCCAAGGTGAATGCCTTGTTGTGTCCGGGCCACATTCTTAGCGACCTCCATGAAGCGCATGTTGATCATGGCATCCAGACTGTTCTGTGACCCCTCTACAACGCCGGTCTGAATGGCGGTATACGTTTCCTGGAACGAAACCGGGATCGGCCGTGCACCGAGCAACTCCCACCATTCAAGTTCTGTGGAGACTGGTCGACTGCGCATGGTTCTCCCGCGCAGGTCCGACAGCCGGTTGATCGGAAACGTGCTGATGATGTTGCGTTCCATGCCTCCGGCGTACATCAGAGTGCGAAGTCCCGGCCGCTCGAGAAGAAGGTTCTCGAAATACGAGAGAGACCCCGGCGTGTTCAGCAACTCGAGATAATGATCTTCATCTCGAAACAGGTAGCTGGCCTCGAGCACGTCGAACTGCGGATGCTCTTCGGCAAACCATCCGGTATCGGACATGATGATGTCGATGTTGCCTCTCGCTACGGATTCATACAGGGTCGAAGCGTCGCCGAGCTGTCCATCCGGATACACCGTGACCTCAATCCGTCCACCCGATTTTTCCTCGATCCTGCGCGCCAAGGCAGCAAGTGTCTGGCCGAGGTGTGAACCGCCGGGATTAATGGTTGCAGCGGATAGTTCGATGGTGCGAGCCTCGGTTGCCGCAGGCTCCGCAGCGCCGGCGGCAAACACCATTGCCGGTACGGTCAAGGCTATTACTGCCATAACCAACCCAAGTCGAAATACGTCACGAAACTTCATCTTTGCCCTCCTTACTGTTGCCTGTCTCGGCAACGTCTTGCACTCAACGCCCACACGTTACAGCGCTCTGCAGCAAAACAAAGGAAACGTTTTCTACCCAATTGTAGCGGGTGAATTTTGATATTGTCAAGGATATTGCGTCCTTTGCACGTAACCAGCGGACTTCCAGCCGCATTTCACCCGGTCGCGGAGGTCTATCGGCCGCGCTAAGCCAAGAATTGGAAACTGTTTGACGTCTTAGCCTTCATGTCGTAGAATATGCAGAGAAATCGTTTTCTAGTGAGGGTATCTTGCCCGGCATCAAGCACGACCAGAAGGTGAGAACAGTTCTGATCACCGGCGCTGCAACAGGCATTGGACTCGAAATCGCACGTGCGTTTCTTCATGCAGGGCACCAAGTCGCACTCAATGACGTCTCCGAGCCGGCACTTCGCCACGCAGCGACCGTCATTGCACCTGACGATCAGAACGGGCGCCTGCTCCTGGTACCCGGCGACGTTTCTTCGGAGAGTTCGGTACGGGATGTGGTGAACAACGCGGTTTCGCGGTTTGGCGGCTTTGACACGCTGGTCAATAACGCCGGGATTATCACGCGCAGCCCAACGGAGGACACCTCGCTCCAGGATTGGAGCCGGGTTCTCGCGGTGAACCTTACCGGGACTTTCCTGATGGGCAGGCAGTGTATTCCGGTTCTACGCAAAGCACGGGATCCCCGCATCGTAAACGTATCTTCACGAGCCGCAAAACGGCCGCATCGCAATGCCGCCCCCAGTTACGGCGCTACGAAGGCTGCGATTATCTATCTCACCAGACATTGGGCTCTTGAGTGGGCACCGATTCCGGTCAACGCGATCTGTCCCGGACCAGTGGAGACAGACATGTTTCGGCAGATGGACCACTCCACTCGGGAGAGAGTACAGAACGAGATTCCGCTCGGCCGTGTGGCGCGACCGGCGGAGATCGCAGAACTGGTGATGTTTCTCTGTTCTCCCGCGGCCGGTTACATCACTGGAGAATCGATAAACATCAACGGTGGATCGTTCATGGACTGAT